>NZ_BAAAIZ010000078.1:0-67302 GCF_039526425.1 Streptomyces thermospinosisporus | reverse complement strand
CGATCTTCACTGTGGACACCGGCCGCCGACCAGCGTGAGCACGGAAAGATGCCCACACACCAAGCCCATGACCTGCAACTTCACGATGCACACCGCTCACTGATGTCGACCGCGCGGTCGAAGCGCTCACCAAGGCGACCCATTGAAGGAAAGCCATGACCGGCCCAGCCGAAAGAGAAGCCCTCTACGACGCCCTCGCCTACGTGGGCAAAGCCCTGTCGAACGGCAAACGCCTGGAGCTGCTCGCCCAGGGCGAACGCAGTGTCGAGGCCCTCGCCCAGGCCGCGGACATCCGTTTCACCAGCGTCTCCGCCCACCTACAGGTCCTCAAGCAAGCGGGCGTCGTCACCACTCGGCGTGAGGGCGCACGCTCTCACTCCGGACTCGCAGGCGACGACGTCGCCACGCTGTTCGAGTTGCTGCAGCAGGTTGCGCGAGGACATCTGGCCGAGGCCGAGCACGCTCGGGCCGCCTGTCTGGGCCCCGCGGACACGGTCCCGCTCACCCGTCAGCAGCTACTCGACCGGATGGACAGCACGAACATTCACATACTCGACGTACGCCCGATACAGGAGTACACCGCCGGCCACATCCCCGGAGCCCGGTCCCTGCCGCTGGACGAACTCGAACGACGCATCGACGAGCTGCTCCAAGGCACGGAGCTCATCGCCTATGGCCGCAGCGCCAACTGCGGCCTGGCCCACGACGCGGTCTGCTTGCTCACCACCCACGGTCACCATGCGCTGAGACTGGCCGACGGCTTCCTCGAGTGGCGGGTCGCCCGCCTCCCGATCGAGTCTGGCACCAACCGAGCCGCCCATCCAGCACGAGAGGCCGACTGCTGAGGCTCCATCGGGCCATGAGTCGACCGCTCCCTGCGGGCAGCGCAACGTGGAGCGGACCGGTGGCAGGTCGGGGGTACGCGCGGCGCTGATCCGTGGACGGAAGGGCTTGCAACCGGTACCCAGGTACAGGTTTACCGTCGGAGGTATTCCCACCAACGGGGACGTGACGACGGGGAGTGAACGCCATGACTGGTCTTGCATGGGTGCCGCAGTCCTGCACCCTGCCCACCGAGGAGCGGCCCCTGCGGGTCGCCGAGTGGGATGCACTGTTCTCCGAGCGGCTCACCTCGCTGTCCCGGGCGGAGCCACTCCACCTGCGCCTTGACCTGGCAGGCGGAGAGGGCGTGCTGGAGCGCCTCCGTGATCTGGTGGAGCGGGAGAGCGGGTGCTGCTCGTTCTTCACCTTCACCACGACGGCCGGCCAGGACCTGATCCGGCTGGACATCTCGGTGGACCAGGCGCACGAGGCGGTCCTGGACGTCTTGGCCGCACGGACCGCTGCCGCACAGGAGCAGCGATGAGCGCGGGCCTGCGCAGCGGGCAGGTCGCCGAGGCGGCCGGGGTGAACATCCAGACGCTGCGCTACTACGAGCGGCGTGGCCTGCTGGCCGAGCCGGAACGCAGTCCCGGCGGTCACCGGCTCTACGACGAGGACGCGGTGACCGCACTGCGGGTGATCAAGGTTGCCCAGCGGCTCGGTTTCACGCTGGAAGAGGTCGCCGAGCTCCTGGAGACCGGCCGCCACCGGCACGGCCGCCCCGTTCCGAGGCTCCAGGACCGCGCGGCGGCCAAGCTTGTCGAGGTCGACACGAAGATCGCCGACCTCACCACCATCCGCACCGCCCTGGCCGCCGCTGTGGAGGCCGGCTGCGACGACCTGACGGTCTGCGCCTCCAGCGCCTGCTGCCCCATCCCTTTCACCGAACTCGCCGAGGAGAACCGTCATGCAGACCCTTGCTGCTGGCCCCCGCCCCCACCGTGCCCCGAAGGTGCTCGGGGGACTGTCTGCGCTGGCCTGTGTGGCGTGCTGTGCGCTGCCCGTCCTGATCACCGCGGGTGTCCTGGGGGCGGTCGTGGGCTGGCTGCCCGCCCTCACCGTCCTCCTGGCCATGCTCGCCGCCGGAACCTGGTGGCTGGGCCAGCGCCGCCGCTCCTGTTCCTGCCCGCCGAAGACCGCAGGGGAAGGCGGGTGCGGTTGCAAGGCATACGCTGAGCCGCTGAAGATCAGCGGCACGGGCCGCCAGTAGGGCCAACCGGTATGACTGTCGCCCGTTCCGTTGTCCTGTTCGTCGTCGCCGCTCTCTTCGAGATCGGCGGCGCCTGGCTGGTGTGGCAGGGTATCCGCGAGCACAAGGGATGGATCTGGATCGGCGCCGGTGTCATAGCCCTCGGCCTCTACGGTGTGGTGGCGACCTGGCAGCACGACGACAACTTCGGGCGGATCCTGGCCGCGTACGGTGGGATCTTCGTGGCTGGGTCGATCGCCTGGGGCATGGTCGCCGACGGTTACCGGCCCGACCGCTACGACGTCATCGGCGTCCTGGTGTGCCTCGCCGGCATGGCCGTGATCATGTACGCCCCGCGCAGCCACTGACCTACTCCTCGTCCACCGCCGCATCAAAAGCAGGGGCCGCAGGCCGCCGGGGAGCTCCGGGAGCGTGGATGGGTAGCGGCCGAGTCTGTTGCCCGGTTCTTCATCTGGGCCTCGAATCCGTCCGCCTGCATCTGCGTGACGGCAGCGTTCATATAGCAGGCGTTGAAGAATGCCGCCGTCGTGCAGCTGCATACTGCCTTGGTCCCTTCCGGCGTTACCAGCGGTGGGGCCCAAACCATGGAGTGCGCGAGACAGCGGTGGTGACACCTGCTGGCCTACTCGGCTCCATGTACTCCCTTATGCCCTATGCGCAGGCTCCCGTCAGGTAGCTGACCCACATACCCGCCCTCGGGTTGTCGTCTCGCGCGGCGAGCGTGCGCGGGACAACCGGCGATTGGGCGAGGGGACATGTGCGTGCGCACATGAGCTGTCACGTCCTACCTCTGAGATGCGGCTCCGAACGGCACTCAAGCCTCAGGACGCGCATGGACAGCCGAGCAGACTCATCAATCCGTCACATGGCATCGAGCTCAGCGCCTCTTACCTGTCCGCCTTACCCGAGAGGACAGCGAGGCCCCGGGCTCAGGCAAGCACCCATCCCCTCCAGGTAGGCGTGGACACGGACAAAGACATGGGCGCACGCATACCCACTTACCCAAAGAAGACAATTTGAGGCACCAATCGAAGTGGACCAGGAAAGTAGGCGAGATAATCAGCCAGCCGCAACCAGACAGGGAACAAAAGGAAAGCCCATGCGAGAGAAACGTTCCGCCACGGGAGTAACCGCCACAGGGGAAATTTGCAGCCTTTTCGAGCACACTCGAACTTGACCGACAAAGGTAATTGATCATGTCGCCAGTTCGAGTGAAATACCCCTTGCGCAGAGGGCTGCCGATGCCCTGTCATAGATACGGTTCACCAATGATTGAGGACCTTCCATGGGAAGAGTTTGCCGGTGACCCGGACACGTACATCGAAAAGCTTGAGGAGAAGGAGGACGGCCTACAGAAGGACCTCTACAAAGTGCGGCAGGAGCTCCGCCTAATGCGCCAGCTGAAGAAGCACAAGGACACCGCGGAGGAGTGGAGGCGCAACGGCATCCCGGATCAACGGCAGCCGATGGAGGACGAGGACAGCGACATGGCGGCGCCCAACGCTCAAGGTCAGACCCGCAAGGACCGCATCCGCGAGATCATGCGCCAGGACGCGCAGCGTCTCTGGAAGGCGGGCTCCATGGCGGAGGCCCTGGGTGTGCCCACAAAGTCGAAGAGCGTTCGCGTGACCATGGACGAGCTCGTACGGTCCGGAGAGCTCGTGAAGCACCCGGGTTCGAATTACCAGTACGCAGCCGGCATCCGGCAATCTTCGTAGAACAGACTCGAACACCCACTCTCTCTGCACGTAAAAGGAAGGCCGCCACCTGGAATTTCTTCCGCGGTGGCGGCCTACGGCGACGAACCTCCCGAGAACCTTCCACAGTGCCGGATCAGTTCGTGCCACGCTGTATTTTACGGACGGCCCTGCGCCGCCGGTAGCGCGTTGCGAAATATGGTCCTGCCCTTCGCTCGAAGGGATGACCGCTTCGTGTTCAGCCTCGAACAGTCCTTCCTGCGGCCTCAATGGCCTCCGACGTCACACTTCCCGCCCCGGCCACAGGTCCACTTCCAGCGCCTTTTCCAGATTGGCGATGGTGAGCAGGTCGGGCCAGGCCTCACCGGCCAGCGCCTTGGCGATGGTGTAACGAGCGACCCCGCTACGCCGGGACACCTCGGCCACGGACCAGCCCTTCCTGTCGATCGCCGCATCGAGCCTGGCGGCCAGCGCCTGGGCGACACGCGCCCCGTGATGCTCCTCCATGACAGCCTCAGGCCACGTGCCGCCGACGCAGTACGCGCGCGGCGGCAGTCGGCGGGCATCTCCTTGGGGCATGAGATGAAGTCTGACCCATCCGGTCCTCCGCGGTCGCGCGAGACTGCTGCCACAGATAGATGTCATTCGAATCGCACCCCTCCTGCCGGGGTGCTGGTGTGGCGGCATGTGATGAGTCAGCGGATTGATGCCTATCGCCCGGCCGGCTCCCCCGCGGGGTGGAGCCGCGTCGGCGATGAGGTGCGCCGCGTCGTCCGGCTCGCCGACCCGCTCCTGCCCTACAAGGCGCGTGAACTGCTCACCGCGCTCACGCAGTTAGCGCTCTTCTGCGACGGCGAGGGGCTGCCCGCCAAGGCCGAAGTGTGGCTCTCCCGGGAGGCGATCGAGCGGTTCATCGCGGTCGGCTGTCCCCAGGTGGGCGAGAGCACCCGCGGCAACTACCGCACCAGGCTCCTTCGCCTGCGCGAAATCGTCCTGGGCAGCGAGTGCCGGACCGGGAAGCCCGCCAAGCTGTCGGCCTCCGTCGCGAACAGCCCGTGCAGCAGGACCGAACTCGCGGATCTGTGGGGCTGGGCCAGTGGTCAGCCCACCGAGGAGCTTCGCTGGGGCTGCAAGACCCTCATGGCACTCGGGCTCGGCGTCGGCCTCGACTCACCTGAGGTCATCCCGCTCCGCGTCCACGACGTCCGCAGAACCTCCGGCGGCAAGGGTCCAGTTGTCGTCGCCACTCGCGGAACCCGGAAACGAGAGATCCTCTGCCGCCGCCCCTGGGAGAACGTCCTGGCAGCAGCTGCCGACCGCATCGACACCACAGGCACCGCCCGGTACCTGTTCCGCCCCAACTGCGGCAGCCGCGGCACCAACACCGTCACGAACTTCCTGGCACGCACCCAGCCGAGCCCCAACGTGCCCCGCCTGGTGATGGGGCGCCTCAGATCCACCTGGCTTGCCGAACTCTTCGAAGAACGACTGCCCATCACCGTCATCGTGGCGGCAGCCGGCGTGGACACCCTCCACGGTCTCTCTCGCATCCTCCCCCACCTGCGCTCCGTCTCCGCCGACGAAGCCGCCCGCTTGCTGCGAGGCGGCCCATGACGACCTCCCCCAGACTTCCCAGTGACCGCCACGAACGCCTGATGGACATGCGCGCACAGCGCAGCTACATCGACGACAACGCCGTCGAAGCAGCTATTGAGGAGGTGGACAGCAGCGGACTCGTTGCGCTGCTCGAGGAGTTCGTTCACCTCCCGCGGGGCCGACGCCGCACCCTGCATCTCAGAAGCCTCCTCGTCGGCCTCTACCTCTGCACTCGGGACACCGGCGGAAAGATCGTCCTGGAGCGGGTCACCGACATCCTGTACTTCCGCATCTCCCCGCGGCTACGCGAGCTGCTGGACATCCCCGAGTACACCGACGACGACCAGGGTTTCGAAGCGGCCTACGCGGTCGTCCGCCGTCTCTTTCACGCGATGAAAGATGCGATGAACCCGTCCCCGCTGCCGCCCAACAAGCACCTGTCGCGCAGCGAGGCCCACGGCCTGGCTGCGGCGGCTGACATCGACGACCTGGCGGAGCGCGAGCGGCGCCTGGCCCTGTTCACCGAGTTCGTCCTGGACGCCTCCGTACGCCCTCTCCACAGCCTGCTGACGGAGCTGGCGGAAGTCTCCCTGGGCATCGACGCCACCCCCGTGCGGACGTTCTCCCGCGGCCGCCGCACGAACGGGCCGGAGCTCGCCACAGACCCGGACGCCGGCTGGTACGTACGGGAAGGCGACCACAGGGACCCCGACGCGCCGGTCGCCGATTCCATGCGCCCGTCTCAGCCGCCCGCCAAGAAGGGCAAGCCCAACACCTCCCAGGGCACGAAGAAGACCTCGCTCAGGAAGAAGTACCTCTTCGGCTACGACGCCCACCTCATCGTGACCCGCGACGCCGACCACGACGCCGTACTCCTCGACGACGGCACCCCCAACCCCGAAGTCCTCCCGGCTCTCGTCCTCGGCGTCTGTCTCGACAAGCCCGGTCATCGCCCCGCGTACAACGGCCTGAAGATCCTCAACCGACTCCGGGAGCGTGGATACAAACCCGGCTTCCTCGCCGGAGACCGCGCTTACAACAACTCCGAGCCCGAGGAGTGGCAGCTCCCCGTCCGGGCCATGGGCTACAAGCCCGTCTACGACTACCGCGCCGACCAGCTCGGCAAGCAGGCCGGAACGCACGGCGCGATCCTCGTCGAGGGCCGCTGGTACTGCCCCTCCATGCCCGAGCCCCTCATCAACGCCACCATCGACCTGCACGCCGACCGCATCGACCGGGAGACGTGGATCAAGCTGATCGCCGCTCGCCGCGGCTACCGCCTCATGCCGAAGGAGAACGCCGACGCCGACGGCTACCAGCGGATGATGTGCCCTGCCGAGGCAGGCAAGGCCCAGTGCCCCATCAAGCCCTACAGCATGGGTCGCGGCATCCACCTGCCCCTCATCGACCCCGAGCCCAGCCCCACCGGCCCGCTCAAGGTCTGCCGCCAGCGCACGATCACCGTCAGCCCCGAAGCCGGCGCGAAACAGTGGCAAGCCCTGGACTACGGCAGCCCGGAATGGCAGAAGGTCTACTTCCGGCTCCGCAACAGCGTCGAGGGCTACAACGGCTACGCCAAGAACCCCCTCGCCGAGGGCATCGAATCCGCAGGCTCCCGCCGCATCCGCGGCATCGCGGCACAAACGATCCTGCTCGCCTTCCAGCTGGCCCACGCCAACCGCCGCAAGATCAAGAAGTGGCTGGACACCCTGTCGCTCGGCGGCGAGCGCCCCCGCCGACGCACCCATCACAGACGGCCGAAAAAGGGGCCGAGAACCTGGACACCGACCGGCCACCTGGTGCCAGCCGCATAGATCAACCCGGCTCCGGCTCTGCAGCACAACAACCACAGGCCCCACCCGTGAGATAGCTCACGCGTCGGGGCCTGTCGTGCGGCCTGACCAGGCTGTGTGATGCCTCACAGCGATCATGAAACCGAGAAACGGGCCCCTGCCGTGACTTCCGTCACCTGCAGAGACCCGTTTCGTCGGTTTCTCCTGGTGCGCGAGGGGGGAGTTGAACCCCCACGCCCTTGCGGGCACTGGAACCTGAATCCAGCGCGTCTGCCTATTCCGCCACCCGCGCATCTGGGTGTGTGTCCTCGGGCTCCGGCCTGTGCGGTCGGCGCCTTCCGACACCGAGAACATTAGCACGCTGGCCGGGGTGGATTCACATCCCTTTCCCCCGGCCCCCGCGGCCCCCGCCTCTGAGCAGCGTCGCTGCCCACGGGCCCGGGGGGTGCCCGCCGGGGTGCGCCCCGTCCCGCCCGCCGATGCGCCCCCCGGCTCACCGCCGCCGGAAACACCAAGACACCGGGAACACCGCAGGAGGCGCCGGGGCGCCAGGCCGCCGGCATACCGCCCCGCCCACGCCCCGCTGCCGGGCGCCCCGCCCATGCCCACGCTGCCCGGCACCCGCCAGCGCACCCTGCCGCAGCGAGAGCCGAGCCACCCCGCCCCCATGTCGCAGCAAGAGCTGTTTCTCGTATCAACCTCGTACCGGTACCCCCGGGTCCCCCCAGGAGCGGACGGAGTCCTCAGCCGGGTGCGGGACACTGGTTTGCGTCCACCTCTACGATCCATGGCAGGACGACGCCCGCGAAGCGGCCCGCAGGAGTTCGAATGAGAGCCCGGCAGGGAACTTCGTCAGGCGTCTCCACCGGTCGGCCCGGGCGGACAGGGGGAACCAGCCGATCGACCGGCGCGTGGATACGATCAGTAAGCGGTACCAAGCAGTACCGGGTGAGCGGTGCACAGCGGTGCACGGCGCGCACACGGGGCAGTAGACAGGACGGCAGCGACGGAGGAGGTGCCCCATGGGAGTCCTGAAGAAGTTCGAGCAGCGTCTCGAAGGTCTGGTCAACGGCACCTTCGCCAAGGTGTTCAAGTCCGAGGTGCAGCCCGTGGAGATCGCGGGCGCGCTTCAGCGCGAGTGCGACAACAACGCGACCATCTGGAACCGCGACCGCACCGTCGTCCCCAATGACTTCATCGTCGAGCTGAGCACCCCCGACTACGAGCGGCTCAGCCCCTACTCGGGCCAGCTCGGCGACGAGCTCGCCGGCATGGTCCGCGACTACGCCAAGCAGCAGCGCTACACCTTCATGGGCCCCATCAAGGTGCACCTGGAGAAGGCGGACGACCTCGACACCGGCCTGTACCGGGTGCGCAGCCGCACGCTCGCCGCGTCCACCAGCCAGGCCGCCCCGGGAGCCGGTGCCCCCGGCGGCTACGGCTACCCGCCCGCCGGACCCGCGGCCGCCCCCGGCGCCCCCCTGGGAGCTCCGCCCATGCCGCCCTCGCCGCCCCCTGGCGGCCGGCCGGGCGGTTACGGCTACCCGCAGCCCGCGGCTCCCGGACGGCCCCCTGCCGCACCGCCCACCGGGCGCACCCGCTACTGGATCGAGATCAACGGCACCCGCCACCAGATCTCCCGCGCGTCCCTCGTGCTGGGCCGCAGCACCGACGCCGACGTGCGGATCGACGACCCCGGCGTGAGCCGCCGGCACTGCGAGATCCGTACCGGTATGCCCTCGACGATCACGGATCTCGGCTCCACCAACGGGATCGTGGTGGACGGACAGCACACCACCCGCGCTACGCTCCGCGACGGCTCGCGGATCGTCGTGGGCAGCACCACCGTTATCTATAGGCAAGCCGAAGGGTGAAGCGGGGGCAATGTCAGAGCTGACCCTCACGGTCATGCGGCTGGGATTCCTGGCCGTACTGTGGCTGTTCGTGATCGTGGCCGTGCAGGTCATCCGGAGCGACCTGTTCGGTACGCGGGTCACCCAGCGCGGCGCGCGCCGGGATGGCCGTGCCCAGCAGGCGGCGCGTCAGGCGCCGCCGCAGCAGCGCCAGCAGTCCGGCGGCGGCCGCCGCGGCCGGAACGCCCCCACCAAGCTGGTCGTGACCGAGGGCACGCTCACCGGCACCACCGTGGCGCTCCAGGGGCAGACCATCACCCTGGGCCGCGCGCACGACAGCACCATCGTGCTGGACGACGACTACGCCTCCAGCCGCCATGCCAGGATCTACCCGGACCGCGACGGCCAGTGGATCGTCGAGGACCTGGGCTCCACGAACGGCACCTATCTGGACCGGACCCGGCTGACGACCCCCACACCGATTCCGCTGGGCGCGCCGATCCGCATCGGCAAGACCGTCATCGAGCTGCGGAAGTAGTACGAGAATGAGCGAGCGGAGCGAGCACGCAGTGGTGGGCCCCACCCCGGGCCCCGGCGCGCTCCCGACCGGAGGGTGGGCAGTGTGGCTCGACACGACCGGGTGTACCCGGAGCCGACAGGCGAGGTGCGCATGAGTCTCTCCCTGCGTTTCGCCGCCGGATCACACAAGGGCATGATCCGGGAGGGCAACGAGGACTCCGGTTACGCCGGTCCCCGGCTGCTCGCGATCGCCGACGGCATGGGTGGCGCGGCGGCCGGTGAGGTCGCCTCCTCGGAGGCCATCTCCACCATCGTCTCCCTCGACGACGACGTCCCCGGCTCCGACCTGCTCACCTCCCTGGGCAGCGCCGTCCAGCGGGCCAACGACCAGCTGCGCATGATGGTCGAGGAGGACCCGCAGCTGGAGGGCATGGGCACCACGCTCACGGCCCTGCTGTGGACCGGGCAGCGGCTCGGCATGGTGCACGTCGGCGACTCCCGCGCCTATCTGCTGCGCGACGGCGTCCTGACCCAGATCACCCAGGACCACACGTGGGTGCAGCGGCTGGTCGACGAGGGCCGCATCACCGAGGAGGAGGCGACCACGCACCCGCAGCGGTCGCTGCTCATGCGGGCCCTCGGCAGCGGCGAGCACGTCGAGCCCGACCTGTCCATCCGCGAGGTCCGGGCCGGCGACCGGTACCTGATCTGCTCCGACGGCCTGTCCAGCGTCGTCTCCCACCAGACCCTGGAAGACACCCTGGCCAGCTACCAGGGCCCCCAGGAGACCGTGCAGAACCTGATCGAGCTGGCGCTGCGCGGCGGCGGGCCCGACAACATCACGGTGATCGTGGCCGACGTCCTCGACCTGGACACCGGGGACACCCTGGCCGGGCAGCTGTCCGACACCCCGGTCGTGGTGGGCGCCGT
Organism: Streptomyces thermospinosisporus; assembly: GCF_039526425.1. Lineage (NCBI taxonomy): Bacteria > Bacillati > Actinomycetota > Actinomycetes > Kitasatosporales > Streptomycetaceae > Streptomyces > Streptomyces thermospinosisporus. The sequence continues at coordinate 56,822 of NZ_BAAAIZ010000078.1, read as the reverse complement.
CGCCGAGAACCAGCACCAGCTGCACCACGACGGGATCATGCAGACCCCGGCCGGCCGCGCCGCCGGCCTCGGCCGCCACCGCGGCCAGGGCGGCGGGGGCGAGTTCGGCCCGCCCGGCAGCGGCGACGTCACGGGCTACATCCCCACCGACGGCTTCGGCTACTCCGACGAGGACTTCGTCAAGCCCAAGAAGCGCACATGGCTCAAACGCTCCCTGTACGGCCTGCTGGCGCTCGCCGTCCTCGGCGGCGGGGCCTACGGCGGCTGGCGGTGGACGCAGACGCAGTACTACGTCGGCGTCAACGGCGAGCACGTCGCCCTGTACCGGGGCATCAGCCAGGACCTGGCCTGGGTGTCGCTGTCCGAGGTGGTCAAGGACCACCCCGAGATCGAACTCAAGTACTTGCCGCCCTACCAGCAGAAACTGGTGGAGGCGACGATCGCCGAGGGCGACCTGAAGGGCGCCCAGGCGAAGATCGAGGAACTGTCCGTGCAGGCCTCCGCGTGCAAGAAGCAGGCCGAGCGGCGCGCCGCCGAGAGCGAGAACAACGCGAAGACCGGTGAGGGCGAGGCAGGAGGCACCACGGGAACCGCTCCCGCCTCCTTCGCGTCCAAAGCCTCGCCGACGCCGAACCCCTCCGGTTCGACGAAGGCTCCGCAGAAGTCCACGCCCCCGTCCACGACCGCACCCACTCCCAGCCCCGGCCCCAACCTCTCGGAGGAAGAGCAGAAGGTCGTCTCGCTGTGCGGTAAGCAGTAGGCAAGCCGTGAGAGGCCCTGTCACACGATGAGCAGTACTTCCAACCCGTCGACCCACCACACGTCCACCATCGGCGCGATCGGCGCCCCGAGCCGCCGCAACACCGAGCTGGCCCTGCTGGTCTTCGCCGTCGTCATCCCGGTCTTCGCCTACGCCAACGTCGGCCTGGCCCTCGACGGCTCCGTCCCGCCCGGCCTGCTGGCCTACGGGCTGGGGCTCGGGCTGCTGGCCGGGGTGGGGCACGTGGCGGTGCGGAAGCTCGCGCCGTACGCGGACCCGCTGCTGCTGCCGCTGGCGACGCTGCTCAACGGCATCGGCCTGGTCATCATCTGGCGGCTGGACCAGTCCGAGCGGCTTCAGGCGAGCCGCACGTTCGTGGAGGCGGCCCCGCGGCAGCTGCTGTACTCGGCGATGGGCCTCGCCCTGCTGGTGGGCGTGCTGGCCTTCCTGAAGGACCACCGCGTCCTGCAGCGCTACACCTACATCTCCATGGCCGGGGCGCTGTTCCTGCTGATCCTGCCGCTGGTGCCGGGGCTCGGCGCGAACATCTACGGCGCCAAGATCTGGATCAAGATCCCGGGTCTCGGCACCCTCCAGCCCGGTGAGTTCGCCAAGATCGTCCTCGCGGTGTTCTTCGCCGGCTACCTCATGGTGAAGCGGGACGCCCTGGCGCTGGCCAGCCGCCGCTTCATGGGCCTGTACCTGCCGCGCGGGCGCGACCTCGGCCCGATCCTCGTCGTCTGGGCGCTGTCGATCCTCATCCTGGTCTTCGAGACCGACCTCGGTACGTCCCTGCTGTTCTTCGGGATGTTCGTCATCATGCTGTACGTCGCCACCGAGCGGACCAGCTGGATCGTCTTCGGTCTGCTGATGTCCGCGGCCGGCGCCGTCGGCGTGGCGAGCTTCGAGCCGCACATCCAGACCCGTGTGCAGGCCTGGCTCGACCCGATGCGCGAGTACGAGCTCTCCCGCGCAGCCGTCCAGGACGGCATCATCCACTCCGAGCAGGCCGCTCAGGCCCTGTGGGCCTTCGGCTCCGGAGGCACCCTCGGCACCGGCCTCGGGCAGGGCAACTCCGACCTCATCGGCTTCGCCGCCAACTCCGACTTCATCCTCGCCACCTTCGGCGAGGAGCTGGGCCTGGCCGGCGTCATGGCGATCCTGCTGCTGTACGCCTTGATCATCGAGCGCGGTGTCCGCACCTCGCTCGCCGCCCGCGACCCGTTCGGCAAGCTGCTCGCCGTCGGCCTGTCCGGCGCCTTCGCGCTCCAGGTCTTCGTGGTGGCCGGCGGTGTGATGGGTCTCATCCCGCTGACCGGTATGACGCTGCCGTTCGTGGCCTACGGCGGTTCTTCGGTGATCGCCAACTGGGCGCTGATCGGCATCCTGCTGCGGATCAGCGACACCGCCCGCCGCCCGGCCCCCGCTCCCGCCGCCAACCCCGACGCCGAGATGACTCAGGTGGTCCGACCGTGAACAAGCCCCTGCGCCGGATCGCGATCTTCTGCGGCCTTCTGATGCTCGCCCTGCTCATCCGCGACAACTGGCTGCAGTACGCCCAGGCGGACAAGCTGAGGACCGACGACCGCAACCGCCGCGTCGCCATAGAGCGCTACGCCTCCCCGCGCGGCGACATCATCGTCGGCGGTGAGGCCATCACCGGCTCCAAGGAGACCTCCGGCAGCGACTACAAGTACAAGCGCACCTACAAGGACGGCCCGATGTGGGCGCCGGTCACCGGGTACGCCTCCCAGGCCTTCGGCGCCACCCAGCTGGAGAGCATCGAGGACGGCATCCTCACCGGCAACGACGACCGGCTGTTCTTCCGCAACACGCTCGACATGCTGACCGGCAAGAAGAAGCAGGGCGGCAATGTCGTCACCACCCTCAACGCCGCCGCACAGAAGGCCGCCTACAACGGCCTGAAGAGCCAGGGCGGCAAGGGCGCGGTGGTCGCCCTGGAGCCGTCCACCGGCAAGATCCTGGCGCTGGCGTCCTTCCCGTCGTACGACCCGTCGTCGTTCGCCGGGAACTCCACCACCACGGACACCAAGGCCTGGCAGAAGCTGCAGAAGAAGAACAACCCCGACGACCCGATGCTGAACCGGGCGCTGCGCGAGGTCTACCCGCCCGGCTCCACGTTCAAGGTCGTCACCGCCGCCGCGGCGCTGGAGAACGGCCTCTACACCGACCCGGAGGAGCCGACCAGGACTCCACTGCCGTGGGTCATGCCGGGCACCACGACCGAGCTGAAGAACGAGGGCAACATCCCCTGCAAGAACGCCTCGCTGCGCGACGCGCTGAAGGTGTCCTGCAACACCGTCTTCGGCAAGATCGGCTCCGATCTCGGCAACGACAAGATGCTGGAGATGGCCAAGAAGTTCGGCTTCACCGAGGAGCAGTTCACGCCGGTCCGCGCCACCGCGTCGGTGTTCTCGGACGACATGAACAAGTCGCAGACCGCCCTGTCCTCCATCGGCCAGTTCAACACCGCCGCGACCCCGCTGCAGATGGCCATGGTGGCCTCCGCTGTCGCCAACGACGGCGTGCTGATGAAGCCGTACATGGTCGACATGCTCCAGGCCCGCGACGTCGAGCCGATCGAACGGACCGACCCGGAGGAGTACAGCCGCCCGCTGTCCGCGGACAACGCGCAGAAGCTCCAGTCGATGATGGAGACCGTCGTCAAGGACGGCACCGGCCGCAGGGCGCAGATCCCCGGCGTCACCGTCGGCGGCAAGACCGGTACCGCCCAGCACGGTGAGAACAACAGCAAGAACCCGTACGCCTGGTTCATCTCCTACGCCAAGACCTCGGACGGCGAGTCCCCCGTGGCCGTCGCCGTGGTGATCGAGGACGACGAAGCCGTGCGTGACGACATCTCCGGTGGCGGCCTGGCCGCGCCGATCGCCAGGGACGTGATGGAGGCGGTCATCAAGGGCAAGCAGTGACTCCGGTCACGTCTGCTTCACATCGATGCACGTTGCGGTACCGGTCCTGTATCGGGTGACGCACTTGGCCAGGTCACACAAAGCGAGCCGGGTACGGTAGGCCCGGACGGCAGCCTCCGGTGGCACGGGTGTGCCACCAGGGACCGACGGAGAGGGCTGGTAGGTAGCTATGGAAGAGCCGCGTCGCCTCGGCGGCCGGTACGAACTGGGCCAGGTGCTCGGTCGCGGCGGCATGGCGGAGGTCTACCTCGCGCATGACACCCGCCTCGGCCGCACCGTGGCGGTGAAGACGCTGCGCGCGGACCTCGCACGCGACCCGTCCTTCCAGGCCCGGTTCCGCCGGGAGGCCCAGTCGGCCGCCTCGCTCAACCATCCCGCGATCGTCGCGGTCTACGACACGGGCGAGGACTACATCGACGGGGTGTCCATCCCGTACATCGTCATGGAGTACGTGGACGGCTCCACCCTGCGTGAGCTTCTGCACAGTGGCCGCAAGCTGCTGCCCGAGCGGGCCATGGAGATGACCATCGGCATCCTCCAGGGCCTGGAGTACGCCCACCGCAACGGCATCGTCCACCGCGACATCAAGCCGGCCAACGTCATGCTGACGCGCAACGGCCAGGTCAAGGTGATGGACTTCGGCATCGCCCGCGCCATGGGCGACTCCGGCATGACCATGACCCAGACCGCCGCGGTGATCGGCACGGCCCAGTACCTCTCCCCGGAGCAGGCCAAGGGCGAGCAGGTCGACGCGCGCAGCGACCTGTACTCCACGGGCTGCCTGCTGTACGAGCTGCTCACCGTCCGGCCGCCGTTCGTCGGCGACTCCCCGGTGGCGGTGGCCTATCAGCACGTCCGTGAGGAGCCGCAGGCGCCCAGCGTCTTCGATCCCGAGATCACGCCCGAGATGGACGCGATCGTGCTGAAGGCGCTGGTCAAGGACCCGGACTACCGCTACCAGTCGGCCGACGAGATGCGTGCCGACATCGAGGCCTGCCTCGACGGCCAGCCGGTCGCGGCCACCGCCGCGCTGGGCGCCGTCGGCTACGGCGGCTACAACAGCGACCAGCCGACCACGGCGCTGCGCTCGGACTCCGGCACCGGGGCGCCGACGTCGATGCTGCCGCCCCTGAACCCGGACGACGGCGGCTACGGCTTCGACGAGCGGCCCGACCGCCGCCGCCAGAACCAGAAGAAGTCCAACACCTCGACGATATTGCTGGTGGCGGCCGGTGTCCTGGTGCTCATCGGGGCGATCCTGGTCGGCCGGTCGCTGTTCAGCGGCGGCGGGGTGAGCAACGACACGGTCAGCGTGCCGAACTTCGTCGGCGAGACGAAGTCGACCGCCAAGCGGCTGGCGGAGAACGGCAATCTGAAGCTGGAGTTCACCTCCAAGCCGTGTGAGCAGCAGAGCAAGGGCAAGATCTGCGACCAGGACCCGAACGCCGGGGCGAAGGTCAAGAAGGACTCCGTCGTCAACCTCACCGTGTCGACCGGCGCGCCGAAGGTGACCGTGCCCAGCGTCGTGGGCCTGGACATCGACGAGGCGACGGAGAAGCTGGAGGCCGACAAGTACTCCTTCGAGGTCAAGACGGAGACCCGCGAGTCCCCGGAGGAGGCGGGCACCGTCCTGGAGCAGGACCCGACCACGGGCACCGAGGTCGAGAAGGGCTCCACCATCACGCTGACCATCGCCAAGGCCGAGGCGAAGTCCACGGTCCCGGACGTCATCGGCAAGACCTGTGACGAGGCGAAGGCCCAGATGACGGACAACGACCTCGTGGGCAACTGCGTCGACGAGGAGACCGACGACCCGAACCAGGTCGGCAAGGTGATCCGCACCACGCCGGAGGCCGGCTCCTCGGTCGACAAGAACTCCGCGGTGCAGATCGTCGTCGGCAAGGCCAAGCAGCAGAACGAGCAGGTCGCCGTCCCGAACGTCAACGGGCAGACCCTCAAGGACGCCCAGAAGATGCTCCAGGACGCGGGTCTGGCCGTCGGCAACATCGCCGGCTCGCAGGACCCCAACTCCCGCGTCTTCGGCTCCAACCCGCCCCAGGGTGCCCAGGTCCAGAAGGGCACGGCGGTGAGCCTGTTCACCACCGACCAGGGCGGCGGAGGCAACGGCGGCCCCGGCGGTCCGGGCGGCCTCTTCGGCGGAGCCACCGGCAACAAGGAAGACTGACCGCGGGCGGACTGCCCCCGGTTCGGACTGGCCCGCAACGGCAGACGGCAGGGGCCCCGGCTCCCTCCTCGGAGGGGACCGGCGCCCTTGCCGTTCCTGCTGGTGCGGTTCCCTGTGGCCTACTCTGCCGTTTCCTGTGGCCTACTGCCGTTCGCTGCGGCCTACTGCAGTTCCTTCGGCGGTGTCCGCTGGTCGTCCACCTTCTCCGTGCGGACGAGTTCCCCCCAGACCACGTAGCGGTACTTGCTCGTGTAGAGGGGGGTGCAGGTGGTCAGCGTGATGTAGTGGCCGGCCTTGGTCTTTCCGGAGCCCTTGGGGACCTTGGCGAGGACGTCGACGTTGAACTTCGAGGTCTCCGGGAGGATGTTGAAGACCTTGTAGACGTACCACTTGTCCTTCGTCTCGAAGACGATCGGGTCGCCGTTCTCGATCTTGTGGATGTTGTGGAACCTGGCCCCGTGACCGTCCCGGTGCGCGGCCAGCGAGAAGTTGCCCTTCTTGCCGGAGGTGGGCAGCGTCGCCTTCACCGGGTCCGTGTAGTAGCCGGCCACGCCGTCGTTGAGGACCTTCATCGAGGTGCCCTTCTCGACGAGGATCTCGTCCCCGCTCATCGCGGGCACGTGCAGGAAGCCGATGCCGTCCTTGCTGTCGTAGGAGACCGGGCCCCCGCCGTCGGACTGCTGGGCCCACTGATCGCGGACCTTGTCGGCCTGCTTGTCGGCCTCCCGGTCGGCCAGCACGTTCGTCCACCACAGCGAGTAGACGACGAACAGGCCGAGCAGCACGCCCGCCGTGATCAGTAGCTCCCCGAAGAAGCTGATCGCCATCGCGACCGGCCCCATACGTCGGCGTCCCCTGCGCGGGGCGCGTCCACGCGTGCCGATGTGCTCTTCGGTGTCGTCGGTGGTCGCTGCCACGTTCCCTCTGCCCTTAGTTGACGAGCGCATCCGGCTTGCCCTTGCTGCGCGGCCGTTCCTCGACCATCTTGCCCCAGACGATCAACCGGTACTTGCTGGTGAACTCCGGTGTGCAGGTGGTCAGTGTGATGTAGCGGCCGGGCTTGGTGAAACCCGACCCCTTCGGAATGGGGTCGAGGACGCTCACATTGCTCGGCGAGGTCACCGGCAGCATCGACGCCATCTTGTAGACGTAGAAGGTGTCCTGCGTCTCCACGACGATCGGATCGCCCGGCTCCAGCCGGTTGATGTACCGGAACGGCTCGCCGTGCGTGTTGCGGTGGCCGGCCAGCCCGAAGTTGCCGGTCCTGGCGTCCGGCATGGCCGTCTTCAGCGCGCCCTCGGCGTAGTGGCCCACCATGCCCCGGTCCAGCACCCGCTTGCTGCTGATGCCCTCGGCTATCGGCACCACCACGTCCAGCCGCGGGATGTGCAGCAGGGCGAAGCCCTGGCCGGGCTCGAACGCCCCCGGGTTGCGCTTGCCGCTCGCCCACTCGTTCTGCAGGTTGCTGGCCTCCTTGCCGGCCTGCGCCTGCGCCCGCACATTGGTCCACCACAGCTGGTAGGTGACGAACAGCAGCATCAGCACGCCGGTGGTGATGAACACCTCACCGATGGCCCGGCTCAGCATCACCGCCGGACTGGGCTTGCGGGCCCTGGCCCGCCGGCGTGCCTCCGTCCGGGACAGCGGAGCCTCGGGCTCCGAGGAAGCCGCGGCGCCCTCACCGGCCTTGTGCGAACCGCCACGGCGCCCGTGACGGCGTTTGGCGGCCTTCCTGCGGGCCGCGCGCCCCTCGTGCTCGGGCGACGGGGAGGACGAGCGGTCCGCGCGCCTCGGCCCGGGCGGCGGCTCGGGCACCCGCAGCGCGACCGTCTCGTCGTCCAGCAGCGGCTCATAGGCGTCCTGGCGCGGTTCGTAGTGGTCCTGGCGTGGCCCGTAGCCGGCCTGCCCCGGCTCGTAGGCGGCCTGCCCCGGTGGGTATGCGGACTGCCCCGGCCCACCGGCGGGGGCGTGGGTGCCCCAGGACTCCCCGCCCTGCTGCTGTGCGTATGGCTCCTGGCCGTACCACTCCCCGACCGCACCCGAGCNNCCCTGCCCTGGCCGCCGGCGCCGCCATACGCGTCGGCGCCGGACTCGCGCTCGGGGCGCAGTGCCGTCACGCCGTGGCCCTGCCCACCACCGGGGCGAGCCCCGCAGACCTCGCCACCGCGTCCTTGTCCCCGCACTCCACCAGCCAGTTGGCCAGCATCCGGTGCCCGTGCTCGGTCAGCACCGACTCGGGGTGGAACTGCACGCCCTCCACCGGGAGTTCACGGTGCCTCAGACCCATCACGATGCCGTCCGGGGTACGGGCGGTCACCTCCAGCTCCGCCGGAACCGTGGCCGGTTCGGCGGCCAGCGAGTGGTAGCGGGTCGCCGTGAACGGCGACGGCAGGCCCGCGAAGACGCCCTTGCCCTCGTGCTCCACCGGTGACGTCTTGCCGTGCAGCAGCTCCGGCGCGCGGTCCACCACACCGCCGTAGGCCACCTGCATCGACTGCATCCCCAGGCACACGCCGAAGACCGGTACGCCCGTCGACGCGCAGTGCCGGACCATGTCCACGCACACCCCGGCCTCCTCGGGCGTGCCGGGGCCCGGGGACAGCAGCACACCGTCGAAGCCGTCCTGCGCATGCGCGGTGGACACCTCGTCGTTGCGCAGCACCTCGCACTCAGCACCCAGCTGGTAGAGGTACTGGACCAGGTTGAAGACGAAGCTGTCGTAGTTGTCGACGACGAGAATCCGCGCGCTCACTGGTTGTCCACCGTCACATCGTTGAAGGGCAGCAGTGGCTCGGCCCAGGGGAAGACGTACTGGAAGAGGATGTAGACCACGGCGATGATCAGCACGAGCGAGATGAGGGCCTTGACCCACCCATTGCCCGGCAGATGCCGCCAGATCCAGCTGTACATGCCGTCCCTTCCGTCGTGCCACGGCACCTGACCCACGCCGTACGCCAACAGACTAACGGCGCAACGCCTCCGGTTTCCCGGCCTCCACAGGCTGTGTGGAGTCCAGATGTGCCCAGACGATCAGCCGATGGCTGTGCCCCCACTCGGGATCACAGGTCGTCAGCGTCAGATAGCGGCCCGGACGCGTGTACCCGGAAGTACGTGGCACAGGGTCGATCACCTCGATGTCCGTGGGCACAGTTTTGTACGGCCCTTTGTCGATCCGATACGTGAACCAGGTCGCTCCGTCGGTCAGCACCACCGCGTCACCGCGTCTGAGCTCGGGGAAGTCCTTGAAGGGGTCGCCGTAGGTGCGGCGGTGGCCGGCCACGGCGAAATTTCCTCGCTCGCCGAGGCGCGCGGTGTCCGCGTAGTGGCCGAGGCCCTTCTTGAGGGTGCCGGTGTCCGTCCCCTCCAGCACGGGCTTGTTCCACGTGAAACCGAAGCGCGGGATGTACATGATCGCGAAAGGCCGGCCGGCGGCATAGGGCCTCTGCTTGCGCGGGCTCGCGGGCGACCCGGGCAGGGGCCGGGCACGCTCCCGCTCCCACTGCGCGCGCAGCCGGTCGATCTGCTCGTCCATGACGCTGTCGGCCCGCACCCCGGTCCAGAACAGCACGTACACCACGAAGAGCACGATCACGGCGCCGACGGTGATGCACAGCTCGCTGACGGTCCTGACGATCACGCGCACCGGCGGCCCCCCGCCTCGCTGGCTACTCCACAGGCTTCGCGTAGTGCAGATCCACTGTGCCCGAGTAGCCGGGGAGAGTCACCGTCCCGTTGTCCTCGACTTTCCAGCCGAGGCCGTACACGTTGACGTACACCATGTAGTTCTGGATCGCCGGGGACGCCGCCAGGGCCTTCTTCAGCCGCTCCGGGTCACCGACCGCGGTGATCTTGTAGGGCGGGGAGTAGACCCGGCCCTGGAGGATCAGCGTGTTGCCCACGCAGCGCACCGCGCTGGTGGAGATCAGCCGCTGGTCCATGACCTTGATGCCCTTGGCGCCGCCCTGCCACAGCGCGTTCACCACGGCCTGGAGGTCCTGCTGGTGGATCACCAGGTAGTCGGGCTGCGGCTCGGGGTAGCCGGGCAGCTTGGCGGTGGCGTCCGGCGGGGCGTCGTTGAGCGTGACCGTGATCGCCTCACCGGTGAGCTTCTGGGTGCCGGCGCGCTTCTCCAGCTCGGCGAGCTTCTTCTGCTCCTGCTCGGTGCTGCCGTCGTCCCGCTCGGCCAGTGCCTCTATCTCCCGGCGCAGGGCGCCGTTGGACTCGTCCAGCCGGCCGTTCTCGCGGCTGCGCTCATGGATCAGGTCGGACAGCTTCAGCAGCGAGGCATCGGTGCGGATGTCCGTGCCCTTGGCCGTGTTGAAACTGGTGAAGAAGATGAGCCCGGCGAGGGCGAAGACGCCCACGGTGAGGACGCGCACGGGCCGGAAACGGCGCCTGCGGGCAGGGCTGGATTCCGTCCCCGGGAAGTCGGCAGAATTGCTCAACGTACCCTTATCTCCTTCGGCGCCACGGAAGCACTACGCTAACGGACGCCTGGGGGAGCGCTTAAGTCCCCTTGTACGCTGCCCCGAGCCCGATCAGAACCCTGCGCGGCCACGCAGCGCATCGACAGGAGAGACCCTCGTGCCGAAGTCACGTATCCGCAAGAAGGCCGACTACACGCCGCCCCCGGCGAAGCAGACGACTTCGATCAACCTGACCAACAGCGCCTGGGTCGCGCCGGTGATGCTCGCCCTGTTCCTCATCGGCCTGGCCTGGATCGTCGTTTTCTACGTCACCGACGGCTCGCTGCCCATCGATGCTCTGGGCAACTGGAACATCGTGGTGGGCTTCGGTTTCATCGCCGCCGGATTCGCCGTCTCGACGCAGTGGAAGTAGGCCCGGGCTCAGCTCTGCCCAGGGCTGTTCACTGAGTTATCCACAGGCTTTGTCCACATGGGGAAAAGAAAGACGATCTGTGGATAACTCGCGGGAGGTTGACGCCGGTATGACCGGCCGCCGGGTATCCGAAGACCTGTTCGCCCCCTGCCTGACCTGCGAAAACACGGGTCAGTGACAGGGGGCACAGATGTTCCCGCACCCTGTGCACAAGATCCGCCACTCGCTGTGGACAAAGCCCGCTCAGGTGAGCTGGGCCGTCCTCAGCAGTACCAGGACGACGATGGCGGCGAGCACCAGCGCACAGGTGCCGTACTGGACCAGCGAGCGCTTCTCGCGCGGGGCGTGCACCATCGCATAGCCCACCACCAGGCCGGCCACCAGACCCCCGATGTGGGCCTGCCAGGAGATGTTGGACCAGGTGAAGGTGAAGATCAGGTTGATCACCAGCAGGGCGACGATCGGCCGCATGTCCTGGTTGAGCCGCCGCATCAGGACCGCGGTGGCACCGAACAGACCGAAGACCGCCCCGGACGCGCCGAGCGTCGATGTGGTGGGCGTGCTCAGCAGATAGGCGAGGGCACTGCCGGCGAGACCGGAGATCAGGAAGAGCGCCAGATAGCGGGCCCGGCCGAGCACGGCCTCCAGCGGACCGCCGAGCCACCACAGGCTGAGCATGTTGAAGCCCACATGCAAGATCTGCTCATGGGTGAACACCGAGGTCAGCAGGCGGTACCACGCTCCGTCCGCGACACCCTCCAGCTGCGGCCAGCGGCCGATCAGCACCAGGTCGTTCAGCAGCGGGGTGCTGATCTGGACCGCGATGAACACGGCCAGATTGATGCCGATGAGGATCTTGGTGATCAGGTGGGGGTCGGCCGCGACCGTGCCACCTGCCAGCGTGCGGGGCATCGAGGCGGAGGGCGCGTGCCCGGTACCGGACCCACTGCGGACGCAGTCCGGGCAATGGAATCCCACCGAGGCGTTGACCATGCATTCCGGGCAGATCGGACGCTCACAGCGGGTGCAGCGGATGCCGGTCTCACGGTCCGGGTGCCGATAGCAGTGAGGGACGCTGTGGGCGTCCTGCTGGCTGCTCGCAGCCTGGTCGTCCATGACATCCCCTCGGTGGTGTGGAAAAGCCCCGCCCCGCCCATCCTTACGGATGAGCGGGGCGATTGGTTCCCTCCGGGGAGCTTTCACCCCCCGGAACGCCGGATTCTCAGCCCTCGGTGATCTCGATCGTCTCGATCACGACGTCCTTGACCGGACGGTCCGTGCGCGGGTTGGTCTGAGTGGAGGCGATGCTGTCGACGACCTTCTGGCCGGCGGCGTCCGTGACCTCGCCGAAGATGGTGTGCTTGCGGTTCAGCCAGGCCGTGGGGGCCACGGTGATGAAGAACTGCGAGCCGTTGGTGCCCGGGCCGGCGTTGGCCATGGCCAGCAGGTAGGGCTTGTCGAAGCGCAGGTCCGGGTGGAACTCGTCCTCGAACTGGTAGCCGGGGCCACCGGTGCCGTTGCCGAGCGGGTCACCGCCCTGGATCATGAAGCCGCTGATCACCCGGTGGAAGACCGTGCCGTCGTAGAGCTTGTCGGTGGTCTTGGCGCCGGTCTGCGGGTGGACCCACTCCCGCTCGCCCTTGGCGAGCTCGACGAAGTTCTTGACCGTCTTGGGCGCGTGGTCCGGGAAGAGCCGGACCTTGATGTCGCCGTGGTTGGTCTTGAGGGTGGCGTAGAGCTGCTCAGCCACGATGTGCCTTCCGTTGTCTTTCCGTGACACCCCGATCCTCGCACGGACCGGGCCCCTCGTCGCCCGGCCTCGGTGCACGGGCGGGCAACCGGGCCGAACGGGTTGCGGAAATCCGCACGAGTCGCTCCGTAGCGGGAGCGCCCGGCGGCGATCCGTGGCATTGTCGGCGACAAGCTCCCGTTGCCCAGGATTCACCCCCTATCGCACTCCATATCGCACCTGATCGCACTTGATCACGTTCGACCGGCACCCGTATGCCCGTCCACGCATGCCCCGCGGCCGTCCCGCAGGCATGATCCGTAAAAGGGTGGAAAGTCGAAATACCGTACGCCACCGAGGAGGAGGAACCCGTGACCCGCATCGACAGCGTGCGCGCCGCGACCGGTTCGGCGAAGGACAGCGTGCTGCACGCCGCGGAAGTGGTGGCGCCCTACGCCGACACGGCCAAGGTCAGGGCCGCGCACTACGCACACGAGGCACGCGTACGGCTCGCGCCCAAGGTGACGCAGGCCGCAGGGCAGGCCCGCGCACAGTACGGAGCACACGTCCAGCCGTATCTGGAGCAGGCCCGGGCGCATGTGCCGCCCAAGGTCGACCTGGCCGCCCAGGAAGCGGCCCTCCGGACGCGCAAGGCCGCGCGTCAGGCGGCGGAGTTCTCCAAGCCGAAGATCGAACAGGCGAGGGCCGCCGCCGGACCGGCCAAGGACGAGGCAGCGGCGCGCAGTGCTGCGGTGCTGGCCGCTCTCCGCGGCCAGGTCTCGGCCAAGCAGATCAACAAGCTCGTCCGCAAGCAGCAGCGGCGCGCCAAGGCCGGGAAGGCCGCCAGGGTGCTGCTGGTGCTGGGCGCCGTCGCGGGCGGGGCCTTCGCCGCCTGGAAGTGGTGGGACAAGCAGGCCAACCCCGACTGGCTGGTGGAGCCGCCGGCCCCGACGGACGTCCCGGAGGGCAGCACGCTCACCGCGGTGGACGGCAGCGGCCAGTCCACGCTGGACCCTGAGGTCCAGGCCAAGGAGGCCGAGGAGGAGGCCGCCAAGCGCGACGACCAGCCGTGAGAAGGAAGCACGGGCTGGGCAACGACGCGGCAGGAAGGGAGAGTTGACGCTCTCCCGGACGGCCGCGCCGTTTCACGTGAAACGATCTCCACGCGACGACAAAAGACCCCTCTCACCGCGTGCCCGCAGGTGGGAGGGGTTGTGGTTGTGGACTCTATGTGGACTCCATGTGGCATCTGACGCGGAAACGCCCTCCGGGACAGGGTCCCGGAGGGCGTTTGACCTGCGGTGGAGCCTAGGGGAGTCGAACCCCTGACATCTGCCATGCAAAGACAGCGCTCTACCAACTGAGCTAAGGCCCCGGAAGCAAAGCGTCCACCTGTAGGAATCCCGTCCTGGTGGGCGCCGGAGACCAGAGTACCGGGTCACCCCCGGGATCCCGCAAAAAGATTGGGGTCCCCGTGACCAACCACTCTCCGTAAGATGCTCGGCGTGGTTCGCTACAGCGAACCGCAGTTCTAGGGGAAGCGATGGGGAGACGCAATGGACGCTGCACAGCAGGAAGCCACCGCAAGAGCGCGGGAACTGCAGCGGACCTGGTACGGGGAGCCGTTGGGGACGCTCTTCCGCCGGCTGATAGACGATCTCGGTCTCAACCAGGCTCGTCTCGCGGGGGTTCTGGGACTGTCGGCGCCGATGCTGTCGCAGCTGATGAGCGGCCAGCGGGCGAAGATCGGTAATCCGGCCGTGGTCCAGCGGGTTCAGCTGCTGCAGGACCTGGCCCGCCAGGTCGTGGACGGCAGCGTCAGCGCGGCCGAGGCGACCGAGCGGATGGAGGAGATCAAGAAGTCGCAGGGGGGTTCGGTACTCACCAACACCACGCAGACGACGAACAGTTCGGGGGCGCCGACGGTCAAGCGGGTGGTCCGCGAGATCCAGTCCCTGCTGCGTTCGGTGGCCGCCGCCAGCGAGATCCTCGAGGCCGCGGACGCCCTCGCCCCCACGCACCCCGAGCTGGCGGAGTTCCTCCGCGTCTACGGCGCCGGCCGCACCTCCGACGCGGTGGCGCACTACCAGTCCCACCAGAGCTGACCATCCGCCCGGCCGCCGCAGCGGGTACGGCAGCCGCCGGGCACCGGGGGGACCGACGCACTGGGGGGTTGAGCACATCGGGGGGTCGGCGAGGGGCGGGGGAGTCGTACCGCCCGTCGAGGGGCAGGCAGAGGGGGAGTCACGGGGGCCATCGCTGGGGGAGGAGCGACGTTCAGCCATGGGTGAGGTGTTCGCCGGCCGGTACGAGCTGGTCGACCCGATCGGCCGCGGAGGCGTCGGTGCCGTCTGGCGCGCCTGGGACCATCGCCGGCGGCGCTATGTGGCCGCCAAGGTCCTTCTCCAGAGCGACGCGCACTCGCTGCTCCGCTTCGTGCGCGAGCAGGCCCTGCGCATCGACCATCCCCATGTCCTCGCGCCGACCAGCTGGGCCGCCGACGACGACAAGGTGCTCTTCACCATGGACCTCGTCGCCGGCGGCTCGCTGGTCCACCTGGTGAACGACTACGGGCCTCTGCCGCCCGCGTATGTCTGCACCCTGCTCGACCAGCTGCTGGCCGGACTGGCCGCGGTGCACGCGGAGGGCGTGGTGCACCGCGACATCAAGCCCGCCAATGTGCTCCTGGAGGCGACGGGGACGGCCCGGCCACGGCTGCGCCTGTCCGACTTCGGCATCGCCATGCGGCTGGGCGAGCCCCGGCTGACCGAGACCAACCTGGTCGTCGGCACGCCCGGCTATATCGCCCCCGAGCAGATGATGGGCTCGGAGCCGGACTTCCCCGCCGACCTGTTCGCCGTGGGCCTGGTCGCGCTGTATCTGCTGGAGGGCGCCAAGCCGGACGCCAAGGCCCTCGTCCAGTACTTCACGGAGCACGGGACGCCCGGAGCGCCCCAGGGCATTCCGGAGCCGCTGTGGCAGGTCGTGTCGACCCTGCTGCAACCGGATCCGGCGGCGCGCTTCCGTACCGCCACCGGGGCGCGCAAGGCGCTCGCCGCGGCGGCGGAGCTCCTTCCGGAGCCCGGCCCCGACGACGAGCAGATCGAGATCTTCGACCAGCTCGGGCCGCTGCCCCCGGGGTTCGCGGAGGACGGCCCCGTGAAGCGGGCCTCCGGCGTGACGAGCCCGAGCGGTGGCCGTCGTCCGCCGTCCGGCGAGGGCGAGGGCGCCCTCGCCGCTCCGCCGTCCCGGTCCGCGGAGGCTCGGCAGTCCACGGCGGGGGAAGCGGGGGGTGCGGCCGGAGGCCGGATCTCTGCTGGAGCCGCGGGGGCGGGCACGGGTGAGGGGCCGGAAGGCGGGGTGCCGGGCCAACTGGCGGAGTCCGCAGCACCGAGCCATCTGCCGGGGGCCGCGCCGGGCCATCTGCCGGAGGCCGCAGGAGAAGGCGTGGGCCGCGCGGGAGCCGGGGGCGGGGCCGGCTCGGCAGATCTGTCCGGTGGCGGTAGGGAACCTGGTGGCCCGGCCGAGTTCTCCGGCAGCGGGGCCGCCTCCGCCGGCTTCACCGCGGGCGGGCCCGGCCTCACTGGCGAGCCCGGGTCCACAGGCGGGCAAGGTGCCACGGGCGGACCCGGCTCCGCCGACGGGCCCGGTGCCGCAGACGGGCCTGGCCCCACGAACGGGCCCGTCTCCGCAGGCAGGCCCGGTGCCGCAACCGGGCCTGGCTCCACGGGCAGGCCTGGTCCCACAGGCGGGCCCGCTCCTGCGGGCGGGCGGCCGGTCTCGGCGTCCGGCAGCGGAATCGCCGCAGGTCACAGCACCGGCATGGGCACCGGTACCGGTGTCGGCCACCCCGGCCCCGGCTCCGTGTCGCCCGGCACCACCGACCCGTGGCAGCACACCGCTCCCCCCGCCTCCGCACCGCCCGGACTCGCGCCCCCGGCCGGCAGCCCACGCCACCCACAGGCACCCGAGCAGCCGCCCGCCCCCGCTCAGCCCTCCGCTCCGGAGCAACCGGCCGGTATGTCGGACACCGGCAGCTTCCACCTGCCTCCGCCGCCGGCCACGGGCAGCTCCCCCGCCACACCGATCGCTCCGACCCCGCCCAGCACGCCCCCACCACCGGGACAAGCCCTCCATCACGGCGCACTGCACCCTCAGGCCCCCGCCGCGCCCGTCTCCCCCAACGACCCCACTCACCCGCTGCGCTCCCCCCAGTCTCATCCACCGGCGTATCCCGCCCCGGCCTGGCACCAGCCCGCCGAGGCCTTCACTGCTGAATACACCGCCCAGGTCGCGCAGGTTCCCACTCCGAACGCAGCGATTCCGCAGACCGGACCGACCGGCCGCCGGCGCCGTCGCCCGGGCCCTCCGGCCAAGGTGGCCGTGCCCCTCCTGCTGCTCGCCCTGGCCTGCTACGCCGTGGGTTTCTGGGCCCTCACCCAGATCTGACCGCCCACCCGCAGCGTATGCCCGCTAGGGAGCCGCCCGCCTGCGGGCCACGACCGTCCACACCCCGAGCCCCAGCAGAAGCGCGCTCCCCGTGCCGATGCCGCCCACGGCCAGCGCCCGCATCGCGGTACCGTCGCCGTCCGCCGTGCCCTCGGCCGCCGCCTCCCGGTCCTCTTCCGTGACGGTGAAGATGCCCGCCGGCACGGAATCCCCCTGGTAGCCGGGCCCGTCCTGTGCCGAACCGCCCACCCGTACCCGCAGCACCAACGGCACGGGCTCGTCGCCGAACTCCTCCGCCACCTCCGCCGAGAGGTGGGCCACGAGGTAGTAGGAACCGGCGAAGCGCACGGCCGACACCTTGCTGTTGGGTGCCTGCCGGTTGGCGTGGGCCACGGGCGGCAAGGGAGTCAGGCTCTCCGTCTTCTGGCTGCCGTCGTAGCCGATGCCCAGGTCGGCGACGTGGCCGCGGACGGGGTTGTAGAGGTCCAGGTCCAGGGCGGAGGGGACGAAACCGGAGCGGCCGGAGCCCGAGCCGCCCAGCTCGGCGGTGACGTGCAGCTGCTGCCCCCAGTCGACGGGGACCCGGTAGAACACCGTCCGGCCGGGCCTGATGTCATCCCGCCAGACCCCCTCTCCGATCAGAGCCGCCTCGGCGAATCCCGCTCCGCCCGGCCGCCGCTGCTCCTCTCCCGTGAGGGGATCCGGGGTCGCGGAGTTCCAGGCCCCGGGCGCGCCGGCCGACCCCTCCTCCTTCACCGGCGGCTCGGAGACCACGGCGAGCTCCAGCTCCCAGGGCTCGGGGGAGGCTCCTCTGCCGTCCGGATCGGCGCGCTCGACCGACACGTAGTAGGTCCCGGCCTCCCTGCACAGGGACCTTCTCGGCGAGATCTCCCGAACGGCCCAGGCGGTGACGGGGCGGGGGCTGCGGCCGGCTCCGATAGTCGCGGTGTCGAGATCGCACGAGCGGCCGGCGCCGTCCCGCAGGGACACCTTGAGGCCGTCGGAGACCGCGGCGGTGCCGCCCGCCGGCGGAACGGCGGTGACGGAGACGTACGCATTCGACGTCCCGTCGAGCTGGACGCCGTAGTGCACCGGACCGGACGCCGGCAGGGTGCTGCGATAACTCCGGCCCGCCGTCAGCGTCGGAGCCGCCCCCGTGCTAGCCGCACCCTCGACGCGCTGAGCATCATCGGCGAAGGCATAGCCCCCCGGCGTTCCCGGCGCCGCCTTCAACGTCTTCGAAACACCACTCGCGGCCTTGGGCCCCCCGGAGAACCGCGTGGTACCGGCGGCGGCGTGCGCCGACTGCCCCGACCCCAGAGCCGCGGCCGGGGCCAGCAGCAGCGCGGTCGTGAGCAACGCCACGCCCGCGCGCCCGCGAGCCACCGGACGCCCCTGTACGAGCCGTGCGCGCCGCCCCCACGCCCTGCACCGCCGTCCCCTCACGCGCCACTCCTCGCTTCCTGCCGGGGCGTCCCTCTGCCTCGGCGTCGGCCCGTACGTGATCATTCGTACGCCGCGCCGCCGCCCATCCTGCCCCGCGGCGGCGGCCCGTGAGCAAGGTTCACCGCACACAAAACCCCGACCGCAAGCGCGGCCGGGGCCTGTTCAGCGTCGGTTGTCGGTACTCACGAACCCGTGGGCACGGAGTCAGTCGCCTCCGTCCACAGATCCTGCTCGGCGCGATCCGCCTGGATCTGGCGGTACACGAGGAGCCCGCCGATGGCGGCCAGTGCGACCAGGAGAAGCTTCTTCACCGCGCGACCTCGTCTTTCCTTGACGTAGGGGACCTCTGGCGCCCGACTATACACACCGACCGATACCGATCGGTGACCTATGTCGGCCCTCAACTCCCGCCCGCCGCAGCGCTTTAGCCGGTGATCACCTCGATCCGATCGGAGGGTGATCACACCCTCACGGACCGTTGATTTGGCCGATTTGCTCCGTGCTTCTCCTTTTCTCGGCCGCCTTGCGTCCATCCGGGTGGTGTTCATCTGAACATCCACGCGCCACGGGCGTCGGTCCACCACTTCTCGGCCCTCATACACATCATGAGCAAAGTACGCAAATCGCCCAACCCGAAAGTGAGGGGACCATGGCCAAGAACAAGGTCATGAAGCTGTGGACCGTCATCGTCACCGCCTTCCTCGCGCTCTGCACGGCGCTCGGCCTGTCCACCACCACCGCCTCGGCGGCCGTACCGCAGACCGAGACGGCGCGCAACACGGAGCGCGCCGCCGACACCACGGCGGCCCCGGCGGTGCTCCTGCGGCTCTCGCCCCGGCCCAGCGCCTTGCCCCCCACGATGAAGCAGCGCATCCACGCCGAGGCCCACGGCAAGTCCCCCCGCTGCCGGCACCTCCTCGCCGTGGGCACCAACGCGGACCTGCTGATGTGCGCCCCCGACACGGCCTCCCCGTCCGACACCGCGTCCCAGTCCGGCACCGCACCCCAGTCCGGCGCCGCTTCCCCATCGGGCCCCTCGACCACCAGCAGCACCCCACTCCAGCGCTGACCCCCCGGCCGCTCCTCCGGCCATCCTCAGCAACCCAGCCATCTCGTGCCGTCCGGCAGTTGAAAGTCCTGGCGAACTTGCGTACAGCCCCACGGCACACGCAGGCCCGGCAGCTCCTCCCCGGAGCAGCCGGGCTTTTCCCTGTCCAGCACGCTCTGTCCAGCACGCTCTGTCCAGCACAGTTCTGTCCAGCACAGTTCTGTCCAGCACAGCCCTATGCGCTCATGCGCGCTCCTCAGCCGCCTCCGCCCCGAGCTTCTCCGCGCGTTCGCGCGGGTCGTACCCCGGGCCTACGCCCTCGGCGAGTACGACATCTCCGTCGATGTGGTCGGTCCTCAGGCGGAGGATCTGCTGGTACTCGGGGGACTGGTACCAGGCGCGGGCCTCGGCCACGCCGGGGAACTCGATCAGCACCATGCTGCCCGGCCAGCTGCCCTCCAGTACCGCCGCCGGCGGGCCGTGGATCAGGAAGCGGCCGTGGAACGGGTCGAGGGTGCTCTGGATCCCCTCGAGGTACTCGAGGATGTCCGGGTGGTGTCGACGGTCACGCAGGTGCGCGAACCCGTAGGCGGGCATGTCCGGCTCCTTCGTTCGGTCCCGCGGGGGAACGCAAACGTAGCCAGGGATGCCGCACGCCGCGATTACCTCGGAGGTAAGCGATACGCATCCGGACAGCAGCCGACAGCACTGACAGCACCGGACGCCGAAGAAAGACCCCCGGCCCAATCGGACCGGGGGTCTTCGTGCTGGTGGGGCTAACAGGATTTGAACCTGTGGCCTCATCCTTATCAGGGATGCGCTCTAACCAACTGAGCTATAGCCCCGCCGCGCTCTGCGGTGTGTGTCCCGCGCGCTGACCCCTGAAGATTAGCGCACGAGAGGGGGAGTCCCAAAATCGGTTACCCGGGGCCCGCCGGTGCGGGCTACTCGTCCTCGGCCAGTGTCAGCTCGACGCCGCCCACGAAGCCCGCGGAGAGGTTGTAGATGAAGGCGCCGAGCGTCGCCAGGGCCGTGGCCAGGACGACGTCGATGACCGCGATGATCGTGGTGAACAGCAGCACGTTCGGCAGCGACAGGAAGGACTGCAGGTCGAAGCCGTTCGACTCGTTGGAGCCGGTCGCCTCGGAGATGGTGCCGCCGACGGTCGAGAAGACGCCCATGGCGTCCATCACCATCCACAGGACGGCGGAGGCGACGATCGTGCAGATGCCCAGCGCGATGGAGAGCAGGAAGCTGACCTTCATGACCGACCAGGGGTCGGCCTTGGCCACGCGCAGCCGGGCCTTGCGCACGCGCGGGGTGGTGGTCGCCCCCGTGCGCGGGCGCCGTACCGCGCCGGCCGGTCCCGCCGCGGGCTGCGCCGGGTAGGCCTGCGGCGGGTGGTAGGGCCCCGCCGGCTGCTGCGGGTGCCGCTCCCCGGGCAGCGGTGAGGCCGCCTGGGCGGCGGCGCCCTGGTCCGGCGCGGCCTGCTGCGGGCCTCGGGTGTCCGTCACCGTTCCCCCCTGGGATGGCTGTGGCTTCGGCGAGGACGAGTCGTTCGCGGGCACCCTCACCGGCTTCAGGTTGGTCGTGTGCGGGTCGGGTGCCTGCGCGGCGGAGCCACGGCCACCGCCGTCCGTTCCCCTGCTGGTACCGGTCGGTCCGGTGCCCGTGGCTCCGCTCACGCTGACTCACTCCTCGTGCTACTCGGACGAGGGCTCCCCGCCCTGGTCCGTGCCGGTCGTCGCCTCGGCGGTGTCGTCGGCCTCACCGTCGACTTCCTCCGCCTCGCGTCCCGCCTCGGCGTTCCGGGCGATGCCGACCACGGCATCGCGCTTGCCCAAGTTGATCAGTTGAACGCCCATGGTGTCACGGCCGGTTTCCCTGATCTCGTTGACTCGCGTGCGAATCACACCGCCCGACAGCGTGATGGCGAGGATCTCGTCGTTCTCCTCGACCACCAGCGCGCCGACGAGCGAACCCCGGTCCTCCACGATCTTGGCGGCCTTGATGCCGAGGCCGCCGCGACCCTGGACGCGGTACTCGTCGACGGAGGTCCGCTTCGCGTACCCGCCGTCCGTGGCAGTGAACACGAACGTACCGGGTCGGACAACATTCATCGAGAGCAGTTCGTCTCCCTCGCGGAAGCTCATGCCCTTGACGCCCGAGGTCGCACGGCCCATGGGACGCAGCGTCTCGTCCGAGGCGGTGAACCTGATCGACTGTGCCTTCTTGCTGATCAGCAGCAGATCGTCATCGGCCGAAACCAGTTCGGCACCGATCAGTTCGTCGTCGGTTCCGTCCTCGCGCTCGCGCAGATTGATCGCGATCACACCGCCGGAGCGCGGGGAGTCGTAGTCCTTCAGCGGGGTCTTCTTGACCAGGCCGCCCTTGGTGGCCAGGACCAGATACGGCGCGGCCTCGTAGTCGCGGATCGCGAAGATCTCGGCGATCGTCTCGTCCGGCTGGAAGGCCAGCAGGTTGGCCACGTGCTGCCCGCGCGCGTCCCGGCCGGCGTCGGGCAGTTCATAGCCCTTGATTCGGTAGACGCGGCCCTTGTTGGTGAAGAACAGCAGCCAGTGGTGGGTGGTCGAGACGAAGAAGTGGTCGACGATGTCGTCTTCCTTGAGCTTCGCCCCGCGCACGCCCTTGCCGCCGCGCTTCTGGGCGCGGTAGTCGTCGGTCCTGGTGCGCTTGATGTAGCCGCCG
The DNA here is from genome assembly GCF_039526425.1 of Streptomyces thermospinosisporus. Taxonomy (NCBI): domain Bacteria; kingdom Bacillati; phylum Actinomycetota; class Actinomycetes; order Kitasatosporales; family Streptomycetaceae; genus Streptomyces; species Streptomyces thermospinosisporus. The sequence continues at coordinate 34,706 of NZ_BAAAIZ010000078.1, read as the reverse complement.
CGGGTGACCGTGACGACGATGTCCTCCTCGGCGATCAGGTCCTCGATGGACATGTCGCCCTCGTAGGGGATCAGCTGCGTCTTGCGGTCGTCGCCGTACTTCTCGACCAGCGCGGCCAGCTCCTGGCTGACGATGCCGCGCTGGCGGACCGGCGAGGCGAGGATCTCGTTGTACTCGTTGATCTTCGCCTGCAGGTCGTCGTGCTCCTGGACGATCTTCTGCCGCTCCAGGGCCGCCAGGCGGCGGAGCTGCATCTCCAGGATCGCGTTGGCCTGGATCTCGTCGATCTCCAGCAGGTCCATCAGGCCGCCGCGGGCGACCTCGACGGTCTCGCTGCCCCGGATCAGCGCGATGACCTCGTCGATGGCGTCCAGGGCCTTCAGCAGACCGCGCAGGATGTGGGCGCGCTCCTCGGCCTTGCGCAGCCGGAAGCGGGTGCGGCGGACGATGACCTCGATCTGGTGGTTCACCCAGTGGCGGATGAACGCGTCCAGCGACAGCGTGCGCGGCACGCCGTCCACCAGGGCCAGCATGTTGGCGCCGAAGTTGGTCTGCAGATCGGTGTGCTTGTACAGGTTGTTCAGCACGACCTTGGCGACCGCGTCCCGCTTGAGCACGATCACCAGGCGCTGGCCGGTGCGCGAGGAGGTCTCGTCGCGGACGTCCGCGATGCCGCCGATCTTGCCGTCCTTCACCAGGTCGGCGATCTTCTGCGCGAGGTTGTCCGGGTTGACCTGGTAGGGCAGTTCGGTGACGACCAGGCACTGGCGGTTCTGGATCTCCTCGACCTCGACCACCGCGCGCATGGTGATCGAGCCGCGGCCGGTGCGGTAGGCCTCCTCGATGCCCTTGCGGCCCACCACCAGGGCGCCGGTCGGGAAGTCGGGGCCCTTGATGCGCTCGATCAGCGCGTCCAGCAGCTCCTCGTGCGAGGCCTCCGGGTTCTCCAGGTACCACTGGGCACCGGCGGCGACCTCGCGCAGGTTGTGCGGCGGGATGTTGGTCGCCATGCCGACCGCGATACCGGCCGAGCCGTTGATCAGCAGGTTCGGGAAGCGGGCCGGCAGGACGGTCGGCTCCTGGGAGCGGCCGTCGTAGTTGTCCGTGAAGTCGACGGTCTCCTCGTCGATGTCACGGACCATCTCCATCGACAGCGGCGCCATCTTGCACTCGGTGTAGCGCATCGCCGCCGCCGGGTCGTTGCCCGGGGAGCCGAAGTTGCCGTTGGAGTCCACCAGCGGCATCCGCATCGCCCACGGCTGCGCCAGGCGGACCAGCGCGTCGTAGATCGAGGAGTCGCCGTGCGGGTGGTAGTTGCCCATGACGTCGCCGACGACACGGGCGCACTTGTAGAAGCCGCGCTCGGGGCGGTAGCCGCCGTCGTACATCGCGTACAGCACGCGCCGGTGGACGGGCTTGAGGCCGTCCCGGACGTCCGGCAGCGCACGCGAGACGATGACGGACATCGCGTAGTCGAGGTACGAGCGCTGCATCTCCGTCTCGAGCCCGACGGGCTCGACACGCAGGGCCAGGGGCTCGCCCTCGGGCGTGGTGACAGGGGTGTTCTCGTCGGTCATTGCTGGTGAAAGTCCTTCCGGGTGCGGTCAGCTGAGACCGACTCAGATGTCGAGGAAACGGACGTCCTTGGCGTTGCGCTGGATGAACGCGCGGCGGGCCTCGACGTCCTCGCCCATCAGCACCGAGAACAGGTCGTCGGCCTGGGCGGCGTCGTCGAGCGTGACCTGGCCGAGGACGCGGTGCTCCTGGTCCATCGTGGTGATGCGCAGCTCCTCGGCGTTCATCTCACCGAGACCCTTGAAGCGCTGCACCGAGTCCTCGCGGATGCGCTTGCCTGCCTGGCGGCCCATCTCGATCAGCGCGTCCCGCTCGCGGTCGGAGTACGCGTACTCGAAGTCGTCCTTGCCCCACTTGATCTTGTAGAGCGGCGGACGGGAGAGGTACACGTGCCCGGCCTCGACCAGCGGGCGCATGAAGCGGAACAGGAAGGTCAGCAGCAGGGTGTTGATGTGCTGGCCGTCGACGTCGGCGTCCGCCATCAGGATGATCTTGTGATAGCGGAGCTTGCTGATGTCGAAGTCCTCGTGCACGCCGGTGCCGAACGCGGAGATCATCGCCTGGATCTCCTGGTTCTGCAGGATGCGGTCGATGCGCGCCTTCTCGACGTTGAGGATCTTGCCGCGGATCGGGAGGATCGCCTGGTACTCCGGGTTCCGGCCGGACTTGGCCGAGCCGCCCGCGGAGTCACCCTCGACGATGAAGATCTCGCACTTGGCGGGGTCGTTCGACTGGCAGTCGGAGAGCTTGCCCGGCAGGGAGGCGGTCTCCAGCAGGCCCTTGCGGCGGGTCAGGTCGCGCGCCTTGCGGGCCGCCACCCGCGCGGTGGCCGCGGCGATGCCCTTGCGGACGATGTCGGCCGCCTCGTTCGGGTTGCGGTCCAGCCAGTCGCTGAGGTGCTCGTAGACCGCCTTCTGCACGAAGGTCTTGGCCTCCGTGTTGCCCAGCTTGGTCTTGGTCTGGCCCTCGAACTGCGGCTCGCTCAGCTTGACCGAGATGATCGCGGTCAGGCCCTCGCGGATGTCGTCACCCGTGAGGTTGTCGTCCTTCTCACGCAGCAGCTTGCGGTCGCGCGCGTACTTGTTGATCAGCGAGGTGAGCGCCGCGCGGAAGCCCTCCTCGTGGGTGCCGCCCTCGTGGGTGTGGATGATGTTGGCGAACGAGTAGACGCCCTCGCTGTAGCCGGTGTTCCACTGCATGGCCACCTCGAGGGACAGGCTCTTGTCCTTGTCCTCCGCCTCGAGGGAGATCACGCTGGGGTGCACCACGTCTCCCTTGCGGGAGTTGAGGTACTTCACGAAGTCGACGATGCCGCCCTCGTAGTGGTACGTGACGGTCTTGGCCTTCTGCTCCTCGGCCAGCTCGTCCGCGCCGGCCTCGTCCGCACCGGCGGTGGCCTTGGCCGACTCCCGCTCGTCGGTGAGCCGGATGGTCAGGCCCTTGTTGAGGAACGCCATCTCCTGGAAACGCCGCGAGAGCGTCTCGAAGGAGTAGTCGGTGGTCTCGAAGATGTCCGGGTCGGCCCAGAAGGTGACGGAGGTGCCGGTCTCGTCCGTCGGCTCGTGCCGCTGGAGCGGAGCCGTGGGCACGCCCATCTTGTAGTCCTGCGTCCAGCGGTACCCGTCGGTCTTGACCTCGACGGACACCCGGCTGGAGAGGGCGTTGACGACGGAGACGCCGACGCCGTGCAGACCACCGGAGACCGCGTAGCCGCCGCCGCCGAACTTGCCGCCCGCGTGCAGCACGGTCAGCACGACCTCGACGGCCGGCTTGCCCTCGGAGGGCACGATGCCCACCGGGATGCCGCGGCCGTTGTCGACGACGCGTACGCCGCCGTCCGCGAGGATCGTCACATCGATGGTGTCCGCGTGCCCGGCCAGCGCCTCGTCGACGGAGTTGTCGACCACCTCGTACACGAGGTGGTGCAGGCCACGCTCACCGGTCGAGCCGATGTACATGCCGGGTCGCTTGCGGACCGCGTCCAGACCCTCGAGGACGGTGATGGCACTGGCGTCGTACGACACGGCGTCTGAGCCCTCGGCGCCTCCGGCCGGGGCCTCGGTGGACGGGATGTTCTCGTTGGGGTTGCCGGAATCGGCCACGAAGCGCCCTTTCTGGCACAGCACGAGCCGGGCTCGTCGGCGGTCGCCGTGAGCGGCTGCGGCATGTTGCGTCGGTAAGCCTTGATCAGCGTTGCTCAGCTTCTCCCGGACGGTCCCCACGTTTGGGGCGGGATCGTCTTCCAGTCTACCGGTAGCGCTGACATCGATGGGGCTTTGCGGGTCCCTGAGCCCTCATATGCCGCCCTGAACCGCCCTCGGCCGACTCCCGATATGCGGATGGGGGCTCCAAGGGGCTCACAAGGGCACTCAGCGCTTCCGCCCGTCAACCTTCCGCGACGGCTCACCACCGGGGTGTGCGAAGCGACACCCGGAGGCCGGAACGAGCGGTTCCGAAACGGGTCGAAAGGGGGCCCGCAGAACGCGTCGTCCCAGTTCTGGCGAGGTCTTCCCGGCGTGCGGCGACGTCCGGGCACGCGCCGGGGGGCTGTACTTCGAGAGCCCTAGCCGTACGTGTCGCCGGGGCCGGTGCTGCCCGGGGCGCGGAGGGGGCCGTAGCGGCGGGTGGGGGCGCTGGGGCCGTTGACCTTGATCAGGCGGACCGTGCCGTGGCCCAGGTCCTCGTTGAGCCGGGCGACCAGGGTGGGGGCGAGCAGCCGGAGGTTGGTCGCCCAGGCCGTGGAGTCGCAGCGGACGAACAGCACCCGCTCGTTTTCGTCGTACCGCTCGGGCTCGCAGTGCTTGGCCACGTCCTCGCCGACGATCTCCGGCCAGCGGCCCATCACCCCGCCCACGGCGGCCGGTGCCTCCCAGCCGCGCTCCGCGATCAGCCGGTTGATCGCCGGGCCCAGTGCCATCGGGTCGCGCCGGTCGGTGCGCGCGCCGGAGCGCAGGCCGCCACCGCGGCGCGCCTGCTGCTTCTGCTGTGCCGCCTCTCCCCGGGCGCGCGCCGCCTCCCTGGCCGCGCGCAGGGCCACCCGCGCGAGGTCGACACCGGAGGGCTCGGGTGTTCTGCCGGGGTCCTTCGTGCCGTCCGGGCGGTCCGTGCCGCTCCGGGGCGTCTCGGGCTCGCTCATACGCGCTCCACCGTCCCATCGGCCACGGCGAAGCGCGCCCCGGACAGCACATGGGGGACGTCGTCGTCGACGGCCGCGGTCACCAGGACCTGCTCACCGGGCGCCACCAGCTCGGCCAAGCGCTCACGGCGGCGGGTGTCCAGCTCGGCGAAGACGTCGTCGAGCACCAGCACCGGCTCGTTGCCCTCGGCACGCAGCAGGTCGTAGGAGGCCAGGCGCAGCGCGAGGGCGCAGGACCAGGACTCGCCGTGGGAGGCGTAGCCCTTGGCGGGGAGCTGGCCCAGCTTGAGCAGCAGGTCGTCGCGGTGCGGGCCGACGAGTGTGACGCCCCGCTCGATCTCCTGCTTGCGGGACTCGGCGAGCGCGGCCAGCAGCTGCTCGAACAGGTCCTCGCGGGTGTGCGCCTCGCCGGGCGCGGACGCCTTGTACTCCAGGGTCACCGGTCCGCCGCCGGGCGCCAGCTGCTCGTACGCCTTGTCGGCCAGCGGCTGCACCGCGGCGATCAGGTCCAGACGCTGGGCGAGCAGCTCGGCGCCGGCCCGGGCGAGATGCTGGTCCCAGACGTCGAGGGTGGACAGGTCCATGGTCCGGCCGCCGTGCCGGCGGGCCAGCGCGGCCGACTTCAGCAGGGTGTTGCGCTGCTTGAGCACCCGGTCGTAGTCGGAGCGCACCCCGGCCATGCGTGGAGAGCGGGCGGTGATCAGCTCGTCCAGGAACCGGCGCCGCTCGCCGGGGTCCCCCTTGACCAGGGCGAGGTCCTCCGGCGCGAACAGCACGGTGCGCACGATGCCGAGTACGTCCCGCGGCCTGACCTGCGCGGACCGGTTGATGCGGGCGCGGTTGGCCCGGCCCGGGTTCAGCTCCAGCTCCACCAGCTGCTGCCGGTCGCCCTGGCGCACCTGGGCCCGGATGATCGCGCGGTCGGCGCCCATCCGCACCAGGGGGGCGTCGGAGGAGACCCGGTGGCTGCCGAGCGTGGCGAGATAGCCGACCGCCTCGACCAGGTTCGTCTTGCCCTGCCCGTTCGGGCCGACGAACGCCGTCACCCCCGGGTCGAGCGGGACCTCGACCCGGGGATAGGAGCGGAAGTCGGCCAGCGACAGATGCGTGACGTGCATGGTCGTTCGCCGACCTCCCGGTACCTCTGGGTGGCTTTCCGCTCCGTCACTCGGCGGTGACGGCCTGCTTCCTGCCTGCCGTGTTGCTACTTCTTCTCGACCGCGTGGCCGCCGAACTGGTTGCGCAGCGCCGCGATCATCTTCATCTGCGGCGAGTCCTCCTGACGCGAGGCGAACCGTGCGAACAGCGAGGCGGTGATCGCCGGCAGAGGGACCGCGTTGTCGATCGCGGCCTCCACAGTCCAGCGTCCCTCACCGGAGTCCTGTGCATAACCCCGGAGCCCGTCCAGGTGCTCGTCCTCGTCCAGCGCCTTCACCGCGAGATCGAGCAGCCAGGAGCGGATGACCGTGCCCTCCTGCCAGGAGCGGAAGACCTCCCGGACGTCCGTCACGGGGTCGGCCTTCTCCAGCAGTTCCCAGCCCTCGGCGTAGGCCTGCATCATCGCGTACTCGATGCCGTTGTGGACCATCTTCGCGAAGTGGCCCGCGCCGACCTTGCCGGCGTGCACCGAGCCGAAGTCGCCCTCCGGCTTGAGCGCGTCGAAGACCGGCTGCACCTTGGCGACGTTCTCCTTGTCGCCGCCGTACATCAGCGCGTAGCCGTTCTCCAGACCCCAGACGCCGCCGGAGACACCGCAGTCGACGAAGCCTATGCCCTTGGCGGCCAGCTCCTCGGCGCGCCTCTCGTCGTCCGTCCAGCGGGAGTTGCCGCCGTCCACCACGACGTCGCCGGGCTCCAGCAGCTCGCCGAGCCGGTCGATGGTGGACTCGGTGGGCTCGCCGGCCGGAACCATCACCCACACCACCCGCGGGGCGGCGAGCTTGCCCACAAGCTCCTCGAGGCTGTGGACATCGGCGAGGTCCGGGTTGCGGTCGTATCCGTAGACGGTGTGGCCGGCGCGGCGGATCCGCTCGCGCATGTTGCCGCCCATCTTGCCGAGGCCGACGAGACCGAGCTCCATCAGATGAGTTCCTTAGGTTGCGACGTGACGTGGCGGCACGGGTGTGCCGCGGCACTGACGTACCGCCCCGAGCCTAAACCCGGACGCTCACGCACATCTGTGGGCATACGCGCTCATCCGCACACGCCCTCACCTGCGGTTTTTCTCCACACCTGTGGACAGCCGGGCGCCCCCCACGACCGGGGACCAGCCTCAGCCGCTCAGGCGCACCGGCATGATCAGGTACTTGTAGGCCTCGTCCGCCTCCGCGTCCACCGCCGGGCGGCCGCTGAGCAGCGCCGGCTTGGTCGACGTGGTGAACGACAGCTGGGCCACCGGGGCGTCGATGGCGCTCAGGCCGTCCAGCAGGAAGGTCGGGTTGAAGGCGATCGAGATGTCGTCGCCCTCCAGCTGGGCGTCCACCCTTTCCACAGCCTGTGCGTCGTCGCTGGAGCCGGCCTCCAGGATGAGCACGCCCTGCTCGAAGCTCAGCCGCACCGGGGTGTTGCGCTCCGCGACCAGCGCCACACGCTTGACGGCTTCCACGAAGGGGGCGGTCTCGATCACGGCGACGCTGTTGAACTCCGTCGGGAACAGCGTGCGGTACTTGGGCAGGTCGCCCTCGAGGAGCCGCGTGGTGGTGCGGCGGCCGGCGCCCTCGAAACCGATCAGGCCCTCGCCCGCGCCCGAGCCGGACAGCGCCAGGGTGACCTGGTCACCGCTGGTCAGCGACTTGGCGGTGTCCAGCAGCGTCTTGGCCGGCACCAGGGCGACCGCGGAGGCGTCCGGGTCCTCCGGCTTCCACAGGAACTCGCGGACCGCGAAGCGGTAGCGGTCGGTGGACGCCAGCGTCACCGTGTCGCCCTCGATCTCGATGCGCACACCCGTCAGCACCGGCAGCGTGTCGTCCCGGCCGGCGGCGATGGCGACCTGCTGGACCGCGGAGGCGAAGACCTCACCGGGGACCGTGCCCGTCGCGTTCGGCATCTGCGGCAGGGCCGGGTACTCCTCCACAGGCAGGGTGTGGAGCGTGAACCGGGAGGAGCCGCAGACCACCGTCGCCCGTACACCGTCTGTGGAAATCTCCACCGGGCGGTTGGGGAGGGCGCGCGAGATGTCGGCGAGCAGGCGGCCGGAGACCAGGACCGTGCCCTCCTCCTCGACCTCGGCCTCGACGGACACCCGCGCGGAGACCTCGTAGTCGAAGCTGGACAGGCTCAGCTGGCCGTCCTCCGCCTTCAGCAGAAGGCCGGCGAGGACAGGCGCCGGCGGACGGGCCGGAAGGCTGCGCGCCGCCCAGGCCACTGCCTCCGCGAGTACGTCGCGTTCCACCCGGATCTTCACTGTTGCCGCCTCCTGCTGTTGCCGGCGCTTGTCGCCCTGCTTCGGCTTCGTCGTCTGACTCGGTGTCGTGAGCCCCGGGGTGGGGAAGGACACCGGGGACCAGTCTGACGCACCGCACTGACAGTAGGTGCCCCTCGGGGTCAAGTCGTGACGAGGGACGGGCGGGGTCGAGAGAGCGAGTTGTGCACAGGGCCCGCTTCGAAACGAATTCCTCGCTCTCTCTGGTTGGGGGTAGTAGTAGGGCCTGTGGATACCGTGGATAACCTCGTTTTCGCAGGTCAGCGGCGGGATTTTGTCCACGGGCCCTGTGGGCGGGATCCGTGGACAACTCGGGCCCTCTGTGGAGAACGGAAAGTTCTGCACAGTCCGTGCACAGGCAGGGGCGAGTTCTCCCCAGAGTCGTCCCCAGTTTCGGCGCTCTTTCCCACAGCCCCTCTCGGCAGCATGATGTGACGCCTTTCACTCGACACGGTGAGAGGGCGCGCCGGGTTGCCGAACAGTGGACAGTCATGTGGAGAACCCGGTGAACTCTGGGGACAACAGCCCTCAGCCTGTGGGTTGTCCGTGGACAACTCGATGCACAGGCTGTGGATCAGCTTCCCGTCCACAGGCTGTGGAGATCCCCTGTCCACGGATCCACAACCGGCTGATCTGGGCGGATGGGTCCCCGGCCGGGGCCGCTGTGGACAAGATCGGGACAACTTCGCGGTCCCCAGGATGTGGACGGGAAAAAGTCACCGAATCTGTGGAGAGAGGCCGTAACCGGGCAGTTAATCGAACAACGGGAGAGCGGCGGGGAAGGGCACGGAGAAGGCCGGAGAAGGCCGGAGGACCTCAGAGACGAGGAAAGGCGCCCCCGGATCCGCTCCGGGAGCGCCTTGCGCGAAACCTCTCGTGGCTCTGTGAGGCGTGGGCGCCGCCGGCGCCGCCTCGTCGTCAGCCCGCCTTGATGCGGTTGGTGAGCTCGGTGACCTGGTTGTAGATCGAGCGCCGCTCGGCCATCAGATTGCGGATCTTCCGGTCGGCGTGCATCACCGTGGTGTGGTCGCGGCCGCCGAACAGCGCACCGATCTTCGGCAGCGACAGATCCGTCAGCTCCCGGCACAGATACATGGCGATCTGGCGGGCGGTGACCAGCTGGCGGCCGCGCGAGCTGCCGCACAGGTCCTCGACCGTGAGCCCGAAGTAGTCGGCGGTCGCGCTCATGATCGCCGTCGAGGTGATCTCGGGCGTCGCGTCGTCGCCGCCCGGGATCAGATCCTTCAGGACGATCTCGGTCAGCCCCAGGTCCACCGGCTGCCGGTTGAGCGAGGCGAACGCCGTCACCCGGATCAGCGCGCCCTCCAGCTCGCGGATGTTCCGCGAGATGCGGGAGGCGATGAACTCCAGCACCTCCGGCGGGGCATTGAGCTGCTCCTGCACCGCCTTCTTGCGCAGGATCGCGATACGGGTCTCCAGCTCCGGCGGCTGGACGTCGGTGATCAGACCCCACTCGAAACGGTTCCGCAGCCGGTCCTCCAGCGTCACCAGCTGCTTGGGCGGCCGGTCGCTGGAGAGCACGATCTGCTTGTTGGCGTTGTGGAGCGTGTTGAAGGTGTGGAAGAACTCCTCCTGCGTCGACTCCTTGTCCGCCAGGAACTGGATGTCGTCGACGAGCAGGATGTCCATCTCGCGGTAGCGCTTGCGGAAGCTGTCGCCCTTGCCGTCCCGGATGGAGTTGATGAACTCGTTGGTGAACTCCTCCGAGCTGACGTACCGCACCCGCGTGCCTGGATAGAGGCTGCGGGCGTAGTGCCCGATCGCGTGCAGCAGATGCGTCTTGCCGAGCCCCGACTCCCCATAGATGAACAGGGGGTTGTACGCCTTCGCCGGCGCCTCGGCGACGGCCACCGCCGCGGCGTGCGCGAAGCGGTTGGACGCACCGATGACGAAGGTGTCGAAGAGGTACTTCGGGTTCAGGCGGGCGGTGGGCTCACCGGGACCGGGCGCGGGCGCGGGCTGCGCCGCCAGCGGGCCGGGTGCTCCGGTGGTCGGCAGGTTCGGGCCGGCGGGGCCGCCGCGGTGGACGTGCCCGGAGCCGGGCGGGGGCTCGGGCAGCTCACGGCGCGCGGCGTCCCGCTGCTCGTAGTCACCGCGGTCACCACGGTCGTACTCGCCGCGGTCACCCCGCTCGTAGTCCCCGCGGTCGTAGTCACCACGTGAGCCGTCGTAGTCGGAGCGCTGCGGATCGTAGCCGGGGCGCTCGGGCGGCTGCGGGCGGTAGTCCTGCCCGTAGTCCTGGGAGGAGGGCCCGCCGGCGTAGCTCTCCGGGCCCGGCGAGGCGTACGGATCGCGGTCGGGGAAGCCGAGCCGCTGCTGCTGCCAGCTGTACTCGTCCTGGGGCGGCCGCGGCCAGGAGCCGGGCTCCGGGCGCTGGTACTCCGAGGGGTAGGCGGGACGCGCGGTGGGCAGGTCGTCGCCGGACGGATGCTGGTCGGCGCGGCGGCGGCCGTAGGGCTCGTAGCCCCCGTAGCCGCTGTCGTACTGATCGCGCTGTTCGCGCTGGTCGCGCTGGTCGCGCTGGTCGCCGCGGTTTTGCTGCTCCGGGCGTGCGGCCGGGAGCTCGGGCTCCTCGTAACGCGGCTGGGGCCGGGGCGCCGGGGGTGCCGGGGGCTCACCCGCGGAGTCGTCGACGGTGATCGCGATCCGGATGGGGCGGCCGCACTCGCGGCTCAGAGTCTCGCTGACGACCGGGGCCAGCCGCCCCTCGAGTACGTTCTTGGCGAACTCGTTCGGCACCGCGAGCAGCGCCGTGTCGGCGACGAGGGCCAGGGGCTGGCAGCGCCGGATCCAGTGCTCGTCCTTCGCCTCGACCCCTTGGCCGCGACCCTCGCCGAGGAGCTGCTCCAGTACACGTGGCCACACTGCGGCAAGATCGGCAGGTACGTCAGCCACAGGGCACGCTCTCTCACAGGTCCCTCGAACGTGTGATTCGGGGACGGGTCGGGATGTAAAGGGGATGGTCGAGTGACAAGGGAACGAATTGGAGTTCAGTCACGGTAGTCAGGGCGGCCGGTGCGGTTCAAGTTGTTGTCCCCAGCCTGTGGACAAGTGTCTCCCGGCGGGCGCTGGTTTGACCGAATGGCGCAGCCGCGCGTACCGTAACCAGGTCGAGTTGTCGATGGCTGCTGCCGCCTGCCTCCGATGGGCAAAGATCACGTCCCCGCCACTGCGGGGGTGAACCACGGTGATCGGTCAGCGGTGCACTGGGGCGTAACGCGAGCTACTCGTGGGCGCACGGTGACAGCCAAGGCGGCACCCCGCAATTACCGATTCTTTTCTGGAGCCCCCGAGTGAGCAAGCGCACCTTCCAGCCGAACAACCGTCGCCGCGCCAAGACCCACGGCTTCCGGCTGCGGATGCGCACCCGTGCCGGCCGCGCGATTCTCGCGTCCCGCCGCAGCAAGGGTCGCGCCCGTCTGTCCGCCTGATACCGGTCAGGTCATGACGTCGTGCTGCCCCCCGAGAACCGGCTGAGGCGGCGCGAGGACTTCGCGACTGCGGTACGACGAGGCCGCCGGGCCGGACGCCAGCACCTCGTCGTGCACCTTCGTAGCGGTGCCAAGGACCCGCATGCGCCTGGGGAGAGCGCTCCCCCGGCGCGTGCGGGTTTCGTCGTGAGCAAGGCCGTGGGCGGAGCCGTCGTCCGCAACAAGGTGAAGCGCAGGCTTCGCCATCTGATGCGGGACCGGATCGCCCAGTTGCCCCCCGGTAGCCTGGTAGTCGTACGCGCGCTGCCCGGAGCGGGTGACGCCGACCAAGCCCAGCTGGCCCGAGACCTGGATGCCGCCCTCGAGCGGCTCCTGGGAGGGGGCACGAGATGAAGTACCCGCTGCTGGCCCTGATCAAGCTCTACCAGTGGACGATCAGTCCGCTGCTGGGGCCGGTGTGCAAGTACTACCCGTCGTGCTCCCACTACGGCTACACGGCCATCGACCGGCACGGTGCCGTCAAGGGCACAGCACTCACGGCCTGGCGCATCCTGCGGTGCAATCCGTGGTCGCTGGGCGGTGTGGACCATGTCCCGCCGCGCAAGCGTCCGCGGTGGCACGAAATGCTGCGTAACGCCTGGCGTGCACGCAAGGGCGGGCCCTCCGCCGCCGAACCGGCCACCGAAGGACAGACTTCCCCCACAAGTCCGACGAGTCCTTCGAGCCCGGCCGCAGAGACCTCGTCCCATGCCCAAGGAGCATGATTAGTGGACACGATTGCCAGCCTCTTCAGTTTCATCACGACACCCGTCTCCTGGGTCATCGTCCAGTTCCACAGCGTGTACGGCGCCCTTTTCGGCCCGGACACGGGCTGGGCCTGGGGCCTGTCCATCGTGTCCCTGGTGATCTTGATCCGTATCTGCCTGATCCCGCTCTTCGTGAAGCAGATCAAGGCGACGCGGGCCATGCAGACGCTCCAGCCGGAGATGAAGAAGATCCAGGAGCGTTACAAGAACGACCGGCAGCGCCAGTCCGAAGAGATGATGAAGCTCTACAAGGAGACGGGCACCAACCCGCTCTCCTCGTGCCTTCCCATCCTGGCGCAGTCGCCGTTCTTCTTCGCCCTGTACCACGTCCTGAACAGCATCGCCTCGAACAAGGAGATCGGCTTCATCGACGGGTCGCTCCTGCAGAGCGCCCAGAAGGCCCACATCTTCGGCGCCCCGCTCGCCGCGAAGTTCATGGACAGCCCGGCCAAGCTGGCCGAGCTCAACGCGTCGCTGACCGACGTGCGGGTCGTGACCGCGGTCATGATCATCCTGATGTCGCTGTCGCAGTTCTACACGCAGCGGCAGCTGATGACGAAGAACGTCGACACCACGGTGAAGACGCCGTTCATGCAGCAGCAGAAGATGCTGATGTACGTCTTCCCCGTCATCTTCGCCGTCTTCGGCATCAACTTCCCGGTCGGTGTCCTCGTCTACTGGCTGACCACCAACGTGTGGACCATGGGCCAGCAGATGTATGTCATCCACAACAACCCGACCCCGGGTTCCAAGGCACAGGCCGCCTACCTGGAGCGCCTCTCCAAGCATGTCACCAAGCACGGCGGGACCCGCGGCCGCCGCGAGCGGGCCATCGTCAAGGCGATCGTCGCCAAGGGCCGGGACCGCAACGAGTTCGAGCGCAAGTTCATCAACGGTCTGAACAAGGCCGGCCTGGCGGCCCAGGCCGACGGGTCGGTGATCAAGAGCGAGGCCACGGCCGCCGCCCAGGCCGAGGACGGCGCGCCCGTCACCACCGCCCCCAGGCGTCAGCAGCCCAAGCGGCAGACCAAGGCGCAGCGCCAGGCCGCCAAGGCGGCCGGCGAGCCGATGTCGCTGACCAAGACCGGTCAGCCCAAGGGTGACGCCAAGGCTGCGAGCGGGGCCAAGAAGAACCCGTCGAAGCCCGGCAGCGGTACCCGCAGCAAGGCCCAGTCCGGACAGCGCAAGGGCCCGCAGCGGCCCAAGTCCCCGTCGAAGAAGTAGAAGGAGTCCATCCCGTGACGGAAGGCACCACCTCCGCCGCTGCCGAGGGTGCAGACACCCTGACCCGCCTCGAGCAGGAGGGCGACATCGCGGCGGACTACCTGGAGGGTCTGCTCGACATCGCCGACCTCGACGGCGACATCGACATGGACGTCGAAGGCGACCGCGCCTCCGTCTCGATCATCAGCGACACGGGCAGCCGTGACCTGCAGAAGCTGGTCGGTCGTGACGGCGAGGTGCTGGAAGCGCTCCAGGAGCTCACGCGCCTGGCCGTGCACCGGGAGACCGGCGACCGCAGCCGGCTGATGCTCGACATCGCCGGGTACCGGGCCAAGAAGCGGGCCGAGCTGTCGGAGCTCGGCGCCAAGGCGGCCGCCGAGGCCAAGAGCAGCGGCGAGGCCGTGCGGCTCAAGCCGATGACGCCCTTCGAGCGCAAGGTCGTGCACGACGCGGTCAAGGCCGCGGGCCTGCGCAGCGAGTCCGAGGGCGAGGAGCCGCAGCGCTTCGTCGTCGTGCTGCCCGCCTGATCGGCACTACGTTCCACCGGCCCCGTCTGTTGCGCAGGCGGGGCCGAACTTTGTCAGCCTGATGTTCTGTGGTTCTGGTGCCGGCGCCCGTGCCGGCACGTATGCGGAAGGACGGTCCCCCGTGACGGAGGCAGCGGAGCTTCCCCCCGCGCCGGAGCAGGCACGCGAGGTCTTCGGTGATCGTTTCGCGGATGCGGTGCGGTACGCAGAGCTGCTCGCGGAGGCGGGCGTGCAGCGTGGTCTGATCGGCCCGCGAGAGGTGCCGCGCCTGTGGGAGCGGCATCTGCTGAACTGCGCGGTGCTCTCGGAGGTCGTGCCGGAGGGCGTGACGGTGTGCGACGTCGGCTCGGGAGCCGGGCTGCCGGGCATTCCCCTGGCGCTGGTCCGCGACGACCTCAAGATCACGTTGCTGGAGCCGCTGCTGCGGCGGACGACCTTCCTGACCGAGGTCGTGGAGCTGCTGGGCCTGGACCATGTGACGGTGGTGCGCGGCCGGGCCGAGGAGGTCATGGGGAAGCTGCCCCCGGTCCATGTGGTGACCGCCCGTGCCGTGGCGCCGCTCGACCGCCTCGCCGCCTGGGGCATCCCCCTGCTGCGGCCCTATGGCGAGATGCTCGCCCTCAAGGGCGACACCGCCGAGGAGGAGCTGAAGAACGCGGCCACGGCCCTGAGCAAGCTGGGCGCCGTGGCCACCTCCATCGTGCATGTGGGGCAGGGAGTCGTGGACCTGATGTCCACCGTGGTGCGGGTCGAGGTGGGCGAGAGCCCCGGCGGGGTGCGCTTCGCGGCAAAGCGGGCCAAGGCCGCACGTACGGGTCGGGCGCGTCGGCGTCGCGGCTAGCGCTCCGAAGCGGGGTGCGTCCCGGCGGGGTCCGTCCCGGGGTTGGGCGTACTCCGCACAAGGCCCGTCCTCGGGACAGGACGTGCTCCGCACGGGCCCGTCGTCAGGGCGGGCGTACTCCACACAAGCTGCCATAGCCTTCGTGCCGGAGTGTCGCGGCAAAGCTGCCTCGACTGCTGTGCATCGTGTTTCACGTGAAACGTCGCTCACTCCTGCACGGCATCATCAGTCGAGGCCGCGCTGCGGCCGAACCCCGCGACCGGAAGCCTCTCGGATCACTCGGAGAAGGGCCTGCTCCCGGCCTATCTCCGGCGAATCCCGCCGCGGAAGACTTCTCCCCCTCGCCCGCGGAGGGCCTCTCCTCCCCGTCACCACAGCAGGGTGCTTCCCCGGCGCCCGCGGAGAGCGCCTCCTCGTCACTCGTCGAGGGTCCGGAGTTGTCCACAGAGGTGGATTTCTCCACAGAACGCCAGGCCTCACTGGTTCACCACCCCGAAGACATGGGAGGCTCTGTTCATTGCGAGCCTGAAGTCGAGGAGAGTGAATCCTTGCGGTCCGACGCCAACATCGCGGGACCGATGACCGATCCGGTCCCCGGTCCCCGTACCGAGTCGATGGGGGCGGATGTTTCACGTGAAACGCCGCCTCCGATGGACGACACTCCCATCGGTCGTGCTGCCCAGCTGGCGGTGGAGGCTCTGGGCCGCGCCGGTGAGGGTCTGCCACGGCCTGAGCAGACGCGTGTCATCGTGGTGGCCAACCAGAAGGGCGGCGTGGGCAAGACGACGACCACGGTCAACCTTGCCGCTTCGCTCGCTCTGCACGGCGGCCGCGTTCTCGTGGTCGACCTCGATCCGCAGGGCAATGCCTCCACTGCCCTGGGCATCGACCATCACGCCGAAGTCCCCTCCATCTATGACGTGCTGGTCGAGAGCAAGCCGCTCTCGGACGTCGTCCAGCCCGTCCCGGATGTCGAGGGTCTCTTCTGCGCCCCCGCCACCATCGATCTCGCCGGTGCGGAGATCGAGCTGGTGTCGCTGGTGGCACGGGAGAGCCGCCTGCAGCGGGCCATCCAGGCCTACGAGCAGCCGCTGGACTACATCCTGATCGACTGCCCGCCCTCCCTGGGGCTGCTGACGGTGAACGCGCTGGTGGCCGGCCGGGAGGTGCTGATCCCGATCCAGTGCGAGTACTACGCACTCGAAGGGCTCGGGCAGCTACTGCGCAATGTCGACCTGGTGCGAGGGCACCTCAATCCCTCGTTGCACGTCTCGACGATCCTGCTCACCATGTACGACGGCCGGACCCGTCTGGCGTCCCAGGTCGCCGAGGAGGTGCGCAACCACTTCGGCGATGAGGTACTGCGGACGAGCATCCCGCGCTCGGTCCGTATCTCGGAGGCGCCGAGCTATGGGCAGACGGTACTGACCTACGATCCTGGATCGAGCGGTGCCCTCTCCTATCTTGAGGCGGCACGTGAGATCGCGCTGAGGGGCGTCGGCGTCAGCTATGACGCCGCACAGGCGCACATCGGCGCACAGCAGCAGAACGATCCGAGCATGGTGGAGGGCATCCAGTGAGCGAGCAACGGAGGGGGTTGGGTCGTGGTCTCGGCGCGCTGATCCCTGCCGCCCCGACCGAGAAGACGGTGCCGCCGGCCGCGATGGGGGGCAACGCCTCCACATCGCCGGCCGCGGTTCCGGTCCTGCCCAACGAACGTGGTGTGGCCGCGGCGAAGGTGGCCACGCTGCCCGCTGTTTCACGTGAAACAGAGGAGCAGTCCTCGCAGGTGCCCCCTCCGCCGCTCGGTGCGCACTTCGCGGAGATTCCCCTCGATGCCATCACGCCGAACCCGCGGCAGCCGCGAGAGGTCTTTGACGAGGACGCGCTGGCCGAGCTGATCACCTCCATCAAGGAAGTGGGTCTGCTCCAGCCGGTCGTGGTCCGGCCGACTGGTCCCGGGCGCTATGAGCTCATCATGGGCGAACGCCGCTGGCGTGCCTGCCGCGAGGCCGGTCTGGAGGCCATCCCGGCGATCGTGCGGGCCACGGAGGACGAGAAGCTTCTCCTGGACGCCCTGCTGGAGAACCTGCACCGTGCCCAGCTGAACCCGCTGGAGGAGGCAGCCGCCTACGACCAGCTGCTGAAGGACTTCAACTGCACGCACGACCAGCTGGCGGACCGCATCGGCCGGTCCCGCCCGCAGGTCTCCAACACCCTGCGTCTGCTGAAGCTCTCCCCGGCGGTCCAGCGGCGGGTCGCCGCCGGAGTGCTGTCGGCCGGCCACGCCCGTGCGCTGCTGTCCGTCGAGGACTCGGAGGAGCAGGACCGGCTGGCCCACCGCATCGTGGCCGAGGGCCTCTCGGTGCGGGCCGTCGAGGAGATCGTGACCCTGATGGGATCGCGTCCGCAGAAGGCTCAGCGCTCCAAGGGGCCGCGCGCCGGTGCCCGGGTCTCCCCGGCACTGACCGAGCTGGCGACGCGGCTCTCGGACCGCTTCGAGACGCGGGTCAAGGTCGACCTCGGGCAGAAGAAGGGCAAGATCACGGTCGAGTTCGCCTCCATGGAGGATCTTGAACGGATCCTCAGCACCCTGGCTCCCGGCGAGGGCCCGGTCCTGCAGAAGAGCCTCGCGGAGCACGACAGCGAGGAAGCCGACGACTGATCTCACGGCCGTCGGCCGAGCCTGGAGGGTGGACTGCATCCGGTGCGTTCCGGAACCAGTCCACCCTTTGCTTTGTGTCGGTATCGAGGGAATCGCTTCATGGATACGATGCGTTCGGATATGGCGCATCCTCCGGGCAGTACTTTGAAGAGCAAGGCAGGGGCCATGCGATTGACGAGCCGCAGCGGACTGGTAGGCGCGGGGCTGGGGGTGGCAGCCGTCGGCGGGTTCATCGGCAGTCTGCTCAGGGAACGAAGTGCTCTCACAGCCGCCCGCGAAGCAGCGGGCGCAGGAAGCGAGGAACAGCCGTCATGGGCCGTCGGCTCGTACCGCTCACGCTGGACAACCTTCAGGACCTTCCCCAGCGCTGTCGCTCGTGCGTCTTCTGGGAGCTCGACCCCGTCAGCGGTGAGGCAGCGGTAGAGGCGGGCACCTCCAGCCTGGAGAAGGAGTCCTGGATCTCTGCCGTCCTGCTGGAGTGGGGCTCCTGCGGAAGAGTCGTCTACGTCGACGACGTCCCGGTGGGGTTCGTGCTGTACGCGCCCCCGGCGTACGTCCCGCGGTCCACGGCGTTCCCGACGAGCCCGGTGTCGCCCGACGCGGTGCAGCTGATGACGGGCTTCATCGTGCCCGGCTATCAGGGGCAGGGGCTGGGCCGGGTGATGGTCCAGACGGTGGCGAAGGATCTGCTGCGCCGGGGATTCAAGGCGATCGAGGCCTTCGGCGACGCCTGCTGGAAGGAGCCCGCCTGTGTGCTGCCGGCCGACCATCTGCTGGCCGTGGGCTTCAAGACGGTCCGCCAGCATCCGACCTACCCGCGGCTGCGGCTGGAGCTGAGAACGACCCTGTCCTGGAAGGAAGACGTGGAGATGGCGCTGGACCGGCTGCTCGGCGCGGTGCAGAAGGAGCCCGCGCTGCGGCCGCTCTGAGGGGCGTCATCACACGAATGGGCCGACCCGTGTGGGTCGGCCCATTCGTGTTTCACGTGAAACAGACGCCACCGCGATGGCAGTCCGACGTCAGTCCGCGATGAACTCCTCGAGGTCGCGCACGATCGCGGCCTTCGGCTTGGCACCGACGATGGTCTTGGCGACCTCGCCGCCCTGGTAGACGTTCAGGGTCGGGATCGACATGACTCCGTACTTGGCGGCCGTGCCCGGGTTCTCGTCGATGTTCAGCTTGACGACCTCGATCTTGTCCCCGTACTCGGCGGCGATGGCCTCGAGGGACGGAGCGATCTGGCGGCACGGACCGCACCAGGCGGCCCAGAAGTCCACCAGGACGGGCTTGTCGCTCTTGAGGACGTCCTGCTCGAAGGAGTCGTCGGTCACGTTCTTCAGGGTGCCTGCCACGGCGGGCTCCTTAACTGTGTGGTGCGTGGGGCGGGTGGGGATCAGACAGTGGTCTTCTCGGGCTCGGCCTGGTCCTCGTCCGCGAGGGCGGCGAGGAAGCGCTCGGCGTCGAGAGCGGCGGCACAGCCGGTGCCGGCCGCGGTGATGGCCTGGCGGTAGGTGTGGTCGACCACGTCACCGGCGCCGAAGACGCCGGGGATGTTGGTGCGCGTGGAGGGCGAGTCGACCTTGAGGTAGCCCTCCTCGTCCAGCTCCAGCTGACCCTTGAAGAGCTCGGTGCGCGGGTCGTGGCCGATCGCGATGAACAGACCGGTCACCGCCAGGTCCGTGAGCTTGCCGGTCTTGACGTTGCGCAGCTTCAGACCGGACAGCTTCTGGTCGCCCAGGATCTCGGCGACCTCGCTGTCCCAGATGAACGAGATCTTCGGGTCGGCGAAGGCGCGCTCCTGCATCGCCTTGGAGGCGCGCAGAGTGTCCCGGCGGTGGACGACCGTCACCGACTTGGCGAACCGCGAGAGGAAGGTGGCCTCCTCCATCGCGGTGTCACCACCGCCGATCACGGCGATGTCCTGGTCCTTGAAGAAGAAGCCGTCACAGGTGGCGCACCAGGACACGCCCCGGCCGGAGAGGGCGTCCTCGTTCGGCAGACCGAGCTTGCGGTGCTGCGAGCCGGTGGCGACGATGACGGCCTTCGCGCGGTGCACGGTGCCGGCGGTGTCCGTGACGGTCTTGATCTCACCGGTCAGGTCGACGGCGACCACATCGTCCGGGACCAGCTCGGCCCCGAAGCGCTCGGCCTGGGCGCGCATGTTGTCCATGAGCTCCGGGCCCATGATGCCGTCCTGGAAGCCGGGGAAGTTCTCGACCTCGGTGGTGTTCATCAGCGCACCACCGGCGGTGACGGCGCCCTCGAACACCAGAGGCTTCAGCGACGCACGGGCGGTGTAGAGCGCCGCCGTGTAGCCGGCCGGCCCCGATCCGATGATGATCACGTTACGGACGTCGCTCACGGCTGATTTCCTCGTCTCTGGTCTGCGTCAGGTCGACCGGGGGAGCTTCTGTTCTCGACTCTCACCCCACCCAACGGATCCTAAGGGGCTGGCATTCCCGCTGTGTCCGGGCACACGGAGACGGCCCTGTGACGCGCACGAAGGGGGCACACACCGTACGCATTGCCGCGTCGGAGGCCGTCACTCCTCTCGGTCAGGACCGGGTGTAGGAGTGCTTCAGCAGGACCTTCGCCTCGGCTCCCGAGGAGGGATCGTCCACGCAGGTCGTCTCGACCACATAGGCGGTCACGCGGGTGTCATCCGCGGCGTCGGGGAGCACCACGAGCAACGCCTCCTTGCCCTGGTACGTGCCGTGCTCCGTGCCGAGTGCGGCATCGTCCCGGCCGATGCCCTCACGGATGCACTCCGGGACCGCCGGCTCCCTCAGGACTCGGGGGCTCGCTCCGGTGCCTTCCGACTCCACGCCGAACGGAGTGCGGGACCCGCCGCCCTTGCCCTGGCTGCTCGCCAGGAGATGGTCGACCCGCTCCTTCAGGCGCTCCCCGGAGAAGGTGTCCGCGGCAGTGGTCTCCTGCCCCTTCTCGGGAGCCCCGCCATCGTTCAGGGACGACAGCAGCAGCGAGCCGAATCCCAGGGCGGCGACGGTGAACACGGTGCCCAGGACGGCGAGCCGGCGGCGGCCCCGCAGGTGGCCCTTGCGGCCCGGACCGGTGGTCGCGGAGCGGGGACGCCCGGCAGGCCGGTCTGCGGGGGCCGATGTTTCACGTGAAACGCGCGCGGTTTCACGTGAAACATGCGCGCCATCGTCCTCGGCACTCGCCGCACGGGCGGCACCTACGGCCTCCGGGGTCCTTTCCGCCGGCGCCCCCGGCGTCTCCGCGGCCTCAGGGGCCTCGGGGGCCTCCGGGGCTTCCTCCGCCCGCGCCTGCGACGCCCTGGCGTCGAGCAGGGCCTCCGCGGCCAGTGCGGCGTCGATACGGCCGGCGACGTCGTCGGGCATGCGGAGCGGACCCGGCGCCGTGCCGAGCAGGCTCCGGATCTCCTCCAGCGAGGCATGGACGTCCGCGCAGAGCTCGCACTCGTC
Source organism: Streptomyces thermospinosisporus (assembly GCF_039526425.1). Classification (NCBI taxonomy): domain Bacteria; kingdom Bacillati; phylum Actinomycetota; class Actinomycetes; order Kitasatosporales; family Streptomycetaceae; genus Streptomyces; species Streptomyces thermospinosisporus. Next base: position 13,613 of record NZ_BAAAIZ010000078.1, on the reverse strand, counting down.
CAGATGACGGCGTACCGCGGTGGTCCGGTCCGGCGGCAGGAGTCCTTCGGTGAGGTCGGAGATCTCCGCGACGTCCGGGTGCTCCGCCCTGTCCTCCGTCGTCGACGTCACGCTCGCCCACCTCCGCCCTTCATAGCCGCTGGGTCACTCGGTCCTGCCTCCGGCGGATCCGCTGCACGCGGTCCCGCTGCGGGTGGGACGGCTCTGCCCGCTGTCCGGTTCCGTGCCTCGTCCGGTTTCCCGGCCTCACCCTCGGCGTCCGGCCGCAGATGGGTCAGGAGGGGCAGGAGTCTGGCCCGGCCACGGGCACAGCGGCTCTTCACCGTGCCGGTGGGCACATCGAGGATCCGGGCGGCCTCGGCGACGGGATAGCCCTGCATGTCCACCAGCACCAGTGCGGCCCGCTGATCGGCCGGAAGGGTGCCCATGGCCTCGATCAGCTGGCGGTGCAGATCGTTGCGCTCGGCGGGCGCCGCCGCGGACTCGTGCGGCTCCAGCAGCTGCTCCAGGCGCTCGGTGTCGTCCACCGGTGCGGTCTTCCGGGAGGCGGCCTTGCGGGCCCGGTCCAGGCAGGCGTTCACGGTGATCCGGTGCAGCCAGGTCGTGACGGCCGACCGTCCTCGGAAGGTGTGGGCGGCCCGGTAGGCGGAGACCAGGGCGTCCTGGACCGCGTCGGCGGCCTCCTCCCGGTCTCCCAGCGTGCGCAGGGCCACGGCCCACAGCCGGTCCCGGTGGCGGCGCACCAGCTCACCGAAGGCGTCGGGATCGCCGTCCACATGGCGGGCCAGGAGGTCCTGATCGCTCGCGTCACGGTACGCGGTGCCGTCCGCCATCGGACCCCCTCCCCCTTTTCAGGCGTCAGCCGGTGAACTTCAGGTCGGTGATGGCCTGCTTGTATCCGGCGCCACTGTATGCGTCAACGGGCGCCGACGGCATGGCGGTGATCCAGACGAGCACGTACCGGGTCTTCACCGGCTTGGAGACCTTCACCGTCGCGCTGTCCCCGGTGGTGGTCACCGTACCGAGTTTCCGCATGGCGCTGATCGGGGTCGACGAACTGGTGGAGTCCGTCGCGTACAGCGTGACCGTGGTGTGGTCGCCGCTGTAGCGCAGCCCCATCGACGACGCCTTCACCGTCTGCTCGGACCCGAGGTCGTAGACGATCCCCACACCGGGCTTGAAGGCCGGGTTCATGTCGGGCCCGTCCACGAAGCTCCTGGTGCGCCAGTAGGTCGAGGGATCGCCGTCGTAGGTCTTGGCCACGTCCTCCGGCGCCTGGGCCGACCCCTTGGCGACGTACTCCTGGGCGCCCTGGATGGCCAGCGGCTTGGGCGGCCGGGCCTTGCCGCCCTTGTCGTCCCCGTCGTTGGTCTGCGTCTTGTTGGTGTCGTCGGACTTGCCGCCCTGGTCCATCAGGGCGTCCGCGAGCTGCCAGCTGCCCAGCCCGAGGGCCGCGATCAGCAGGGCCGACACCGCCCACTTCAGCGCCTTGCCCGTGCGGCTCTGCAGCGGGGGCGGCGGAGCGGGCACCGCCTGGGGGCTGCCCGGACGGGGTGCCGTGCGGCCGTAGGTGCCCTGCTGGTAGGTGGTGCGCTGGTACTCGGGCGGCGAGGTGAACGCGGGCTCCGGCGGGCGGATGCGGGGCATCTCGCCGATCGCCTTCACCAGCTCCTCCGGCGTGGTGCAGGGCGACTCGTGCCGGGATGCGGTGGCGCCGTCGTTGGCGAGGGCGCGCATGGCGAGCTCGGACAGCCCGCGGTGGACACCGGCGCGCACCTGGTCGGGCGGGATCAGGCCGACGTCCTTCGGCAGGCCGGACAGGCCGTAGGCGTCGTTCTCGTACGGCCAGCGCTGGGTGAGCGCCGCGTACAGCAGGGCGCCGATGGACTCGGTGTCGGTGCGCTGCGGGGTGTCGGAGCTGATGCCGCGCAGCGCCGCGTTCACGGAGAGGCCGCGGATGCGCCACTGGCCGGTGGAGGTGCGCAGCACCGCATTGGGGTTGAGCCGTAGATGCGCGAGGCCCTCGCGGTGCGCCGCGGCCATGGCGGCGGACACCTGACTGACCATCTGGTAGGCGTCGTAGACCTCCAGCGGGCCGGAGGCCAGCAGCGTGGTCAGCTCGACGGCGTCGGGGAGCCACTCGTGGACCACGTAGACGAGGTCGTTCTCCTCGACCGCGTCCAGGACTTGCACGAAGCGCGGATCGCCCAGCAGGGCGGAGGAGCGGGCAGCGGCCAGCACCGAACGGGCGCGCGAGTGGTCGGCGGGCAGGATGTGCACCCCGACCGCGCGGCGCAGCTTCTCGTCGACGGCACGCCAGCTGCTGAATCCGTCCAGACGGGTGACGCACTCCTCGAGCCGGTAGCGTCTGGCGAGCTTGTGACCACTGTGCAGTTCAGGCGGCGAGGTCTTGCCGGAACCCTCGGTCCCGGTCTTCTCCTGTACCTCGTCGCTGTCCGTGTCCTGCTCCCGGTTCTTGGCCACCCCGTCGGCCGTGGACTGGTCCGCCTCCGCGGTCAGCGACTCCTCGCCGCTGTTGTCTGCCACGTCGACGGCAGCTGTGCTCCGTTCCGCCACCGTCGTTCCCTGCCTCCCCATCCGTTGCGCATCGGCCGGCGCCGTTGCGCGCCGCCCGACGCCGACATCAATTGTGCCCACAGTCCGCCGCTATGCACGACACACGGTGGCTGACGATGGTTGTGCGTCTACCCCCTGCCTCAGCGTCCCAGGCGTCCGCGGACCATGCCGACCAGTGAGTTGAGCTCCTCGATGCGCATGCGGCGTGCGGCGACGAAGAAGACGCCGAGCAGGACGGCACCGCCGGCCAGCAGCGCCGCGAAGGAACCGCCGACGCCCTGGCCCAGCGTCTGGCTGATGCCGTAGCAGGCGGCGCCGCTGAGCAGTGCGGCCGGCACCGAGGCGATGCACAGCCGGGCGTAGGTGCGCAGCACCCGGGCGCCGTCCAGGTCGCCGCCCAGCCGCTTGCGCAGCCGGCGCCAGGCGACGCCGACGCCGATCGCGTAGGCCAGTCCGTAGGAGGCGGCCATGCCGACCACGGCCCAGCGGGCCGGGAGCACCAGGAAGCACAGCCCGGAGGCGAGCGCGTTGCCCGCCGCCACGATGACCGTGTTGTAGAAGGGGGTCCGGGTGTCCTCGTAGGCGTAGAAGGCGCGCAGAACGACGTACTGCACCGAGTAGGGGATCAGGCCGAGGCCGAAGGCCATCAGCATGTAGCCCATGTTGGTCGCCTCGCTGGTGCCCGAAGAGCCGAAGATCAGGGTGCACATCGGGATGCCGAGCGAGACGAAGCCGAAGGCGATCGGCACGATGGCGACAGCCGTGTTGCGCAGCCCCTGGGAGATGTCGTCCCGGACCGCCCCGGCGTCGTCGTCGGCCGCCGAGCGGGAGATGCGGGGCAGCAGGGCGGCCATCAGGGAGACGGTGATGATGGCCTGCGGCAGGCCCCAGATGAGCTGCGCGTTGGCGTAGGCGGCGAAGCCGGTGCCCTCGACGCCGGAGTCCCGGCCGGCCGCGGTGGACAGCTGGGTCACGACCAGGGCGCCCGCCTGGTTGGCCAGGACGAACAGGATGGTCCACTTGGCCAGCATGGCGGCCTTGCCGAGTCCGTGGCCCTTCCAGTCGAAGCGCGGGCGGATCCGGAACCCGGTCTCGCGCAGGTACGGGATCATCGCCAGCGCCTGGACCACCAGGCCGAGGAGCACGCCGACGCCGAGCAGCCGCTTGCCCTCGGGCGGGATGGTCTCGACCGTCATGCCGGAGTCGGCGGCGGTGCCGTACACCCAGATGAAGGTGCCGAGGGTGACGATGATGACGATGTTGTTCAGGACCGGAGTCCACATCATCGCGCCGAAGCGGCCGCGGGCGTTGAGGATCTGACCCATCACCACATGAATGCCCATGAAGAAGATCGAGGGCAGGAAGTAGCGGGTGAAGGTGACGGCGACGTCGTTGGCGTCGGGGTCGCTGGCGACCGGGTTCGACAGGGCGCGCACCAGGAGCGGAGCGGCGAACCAGGCGAGGGCGGTGAGCGCGGCCAGGGCGACCATGACGAGGGTCAGCAGCCGGTTGGCGTAGGCGTCGCCCCCGTCCTCGTCCTCCTTCATGGCGCGGACCAGCTGCGGTACGAACACCGAGTTGAGACCGCCGCCGACGGTGAGAATGTAGATCATGGTCGGCAGCTGGTAGGCGACCTGGAACGAGTCGCCGAGCAGGCCGAGCCCCAGAGCCGAGACGATCAGCGCGGAGCGGATGAACCCCGTCAGCCGGGACACCATCGTGCCCGCCGCCATCACCGCGCTCGACTTCAGCAGGCCGCCGGCCCGGCCCGCCTTCTTGGGCGCCGGAGCCGGCTCGGGGGCGGGAGCCTCCGCCGCGGGCGGCGGGGTGGCGCCCGCGTAGTGGCCCGGGGTCGGGGTGGCGGGCCCGGGCACCGGAGCGGGGCCCTCGGGCTGCCCGGTGCCTTCCTGCCCGGCCGAGTGCTGCGCGGGGTACCGGTCGCCCGGGGGCTGGTCCGGGAACACGCCGCTCTGCTGCTGGTCGCGGAAGAGGTGCGCGAAGGCGTCCTGCTCCTGGCGGCCGCCGCCGACGAGCTCGTCCACGCCCACGTACTGCGTGGTGCGCGGGTCGTCCCCGTACGGCAGATGCTGCGAGGGGCCGTCCGGCTCCGGCGCGGGGGTCTGCGCCCACACCCTCGGATCGGGAGCGTGCGGCGGCTGGGGAGGCCTGCCGTACAGCGGCTGCTGCGGCTGGGGGGCCTGCGCCGGCGGGGGGTGCGCGGCGCGGTCGTAGCGCGCCTCGTCGACCGGGTCCTGGGCGGAGATGTCCTGCGCCCGGTAGGGGTCCTGGTCGTAGGTTTCCTGGAGGTACGGGTCCTCGGACGGCGGAGGCACCTGGCCGTGTCCGGGCGGCGGACCCTCGGGGTGGTCCGACTCGGGGTGGCCCGAGCTGCCCGCGGCATGACCGCGGTCACCGTCGTACGGCGCGTTCATGGTTACCCCACCTCATCGTCCCGGGCCGACCGGCCACGACATCGTCAACGGTCCACTCTCTCACCCGTGCCGGACGGGTCTGCGCTTTCCGGTGCGGTGTCCGCTGCCGGGTCACTCGGCTGCTGGGAGGCGCCCTCCGGTGAGCCGGACCCCGGCTCCTCGGTGGGACGCTCCCCGGCGGCCTCCGGGTTCTGCGCGTCGTCGCTCTCCTCGCCCGCCCCGGGCTCCTCCTCCGCCGCTTCACGGGCTGCGGCACGCTTGCGCTGGGTGTACATGCGGAGCCCCGCGAGGACCAGCAGCAGCACTCCGCCGCCGATGACCAGCATCACCGTGGCGGTGATCTCGGTGACCTTGACGTCGAAGGTGACGGGCTCGCCGTACTTCCGGCCGTCCGGTGTGTACAGCTGGGCCACCACGGTCGCCCGGCCGTTGGCGTTGGCGGAAGTGGTGAACTTCACCGACTGGCTGTGGCCGCCGGAGACGGTGACCGGCTGCTCCTGATAGGCGCCGCCGTCGATCTTGAGCCGGGTCGGGTTGGTGGAGGTCAGGCGCAGCACCAGGTGGTCGACGCCCTGGACCAGGTTGTTCTGCACCGTCACCGGGATCGTGGCGCTGCGGCCGGAGAGCTTCGTCTCGGACTTCTCGATCAGCTTCACCGAGTCGATGAGCCCGTCCAGGTAGGTCTCCACTCCGCTGCGGTAGATGGCCGCGTCGGCGGGGCGGCCCCGCCACGAGGCGGACATGGCCCGGTTCAGGGCGCGGCCGAACGGGGTCACCACCCGGTCCGCCTCGGAGAGGATCACCTTGAAATTGTCGAGCTTGTCCTGCGTCCTCGCGATCTGCTCGAACGCCGACCGGCGCAGCTCCTGCTTGCGCAGCGAGGCCGGGTACGCGCCCGCGGAGGGGACGGTGGGCTGGGCCGCCGGGTCGGGCTTGGCCTTGGCGGCCGCGGCGAGGCCCTGTGAGTCGGACCAGGAGGCGTTCTGCAGCGCCTTGACCGCCTCGGCCATCGTCTGGGCCTGGCTCGCTGACGGGGTGCGCTGGGGGGCGACGACGATGCTGCGCTGCTTGTTGGTCTGCAGGCCGAGCATCAGGCTCTGGGCGAGGAACCGCTGGGTGGCCAGCGTGGACCCGGAGGCCTTGGCCATGTCGCCCTGGAAGGCCGTGGACAGCCGTGCGTCGGCGACCACCGCGGTCGTGCCGCCACCGATGGGGCGCGGCGCCGAGGGCGTGTACGACAGCCCGCCGTTCTCCCGGAAGGAGTCGCTGCGGGCGATCACCTTGTCGGCGCCCGCGGAGGTGGCGACCTTGATGATGGACGGGTCGACCGCGCCGCTCACGGGCCAGGCGAAGTCCGTGGCGGGGGTCATGTGGAGGATGGTCCGCACCGTTTCGACGGCGGCGTCGGTGGCTTCCTTGAGGTGGTTCAGCGAGCCGGCGACCGATGTGCCGTGATGGGCGAGGGAGGCCAGGTCCGGGTCGCCGAACGGCAGGGCGACCACCTCCTTGTCCTCCACCGCCTGCTGCAGCTGGGCCAGCCATCGCTTGGCGAGCTGCTGATTGCGACCGGTGACGTTCTCGTCACCCTCGCCGCGGACCTCGTAGCTCTCGGTCATGGCGTCGACCGAGGCCAGCAGGTCGGGGTCGATCACCCAGGTGACGTCGAGCTCCTTGCCCAGCGACACCATCCGGTCGAGCCGGCCGCCGGGTGCGATCTCCTTGGCGAGGTCCTCGTCACGGAAGACGGGGGTCTGCTGCTCGTTCGAACCCGTCTCCGCCGTGACATGCACATCGGAGATCAGCGGCCACAGGACGGTCGTCTTCGTCCTGGTCTCGGCCTCGTCGGGCTGCCAGGGAAGGAAGGTCCGCTGGACGCCGAGGGTCTGCTCCCATTGCTGTGCCGCAGTCTGCCCGGTCAGCTGCACGGACAGCTGGTAGACGCCGTCCTGGCCGAGGTCCAGCTCGTCGACCGGCACGGAGATGCTGAAGGGGCGCGAGACACCGGGGGTGAGCTTGTCGAACTTCTCGGTGAACTTGCCGCCGATCTCCTGGCCGACGGGAGTGCGGACGTCGCCGCTGTTCCTGGCGACCGTGTCGATGCCGGAGCGGGTGGTCAGCCGGGGACCCACGCTCAGGCCGACGTGGGCGTCCGTGACGGCCTGCTTGCCCTTGTTGGTGACCGTGCCGGAGACGGTGACCGTGTCCCCCTCGCCGGGGATGCTGGGGGTCAGCGTGTCCACCGAGACGGAGACGGAGCCCGTCGCGGCCGCGGCGCGGGGAGCGGTCCGGCCGGAGTCGGCCGCCGCGGGCTGGGCGGGCAGCTGGAGGAGCCCGGCCAGCAGCGGCACCCCGGCGAGCAGGGCTCCGGTGCGCCGCAGCCAGCGGCGGGCAGGTGAGGGACTGGTCCCCTGGATAGCTGCCGCCTCGGCCACGCGCTCGCCCGTCCCTTGTCGTCGTCAGTGGTCGTCGGAAAGTGGTCCCCGCATGGTAACGATGCGAGCTGAGAGGTAGTGCCACGGACCGCCGCGCAAGATCGGGAAGTGGATCGGCCTGTTGCCCTGTGTGCCGGCCGGGGTGACCCTCTGCGCATGTAATGGGGAGGCTGCGGGCTGCCTGGGCCACGTACCCTCTTCTGTTGTGCCGAACGCCAAGGAAGAAACCAGTACCCCTCTCAGCCGGGTGCAGGAACGCGGAGTGAGCGAACTGCTCCGGGTCGCGCCTGTTGCCGACGATCTCGCCCGCCGTTTCCAGGAGGCGGGATTCTCACTCGCACTCGTCGGCGGCTCGGTACGGGACGCACTGCTCGGCCGGCTGGGCAACGACCTGGACTTCACCACGGACGCCCGCCCCCAGGACGTGCTGCGGATCGTGCGGCCCTGGGCGGACGCCGTGTGGGACGTCGGCATCGCCTTCGGGACGGTCGGTGCGCAGAAGGACGGCTTCCAGATCGAGGTGACGACGTACCGGTCGGAGGCGTACGACCGCACCTCGCGCAAGCCCCAGGTGTCGTACGGCGACTCGATCGAGGAGGACCTCGTCCGCCGTGACTTCACGGTGAACGCGATGGCCGTCTCGCTCCCGGAGAAGGTCTTCATCGACCCGCACGGGGGCCTGGACGACCTCGCGGCCCGGGTGCTGCGGACGCCGGGCACGCCGGAGGCGTCCTTCTCGGACGACCCGCTGCGGATGATGCGGGCCGCGCGCTTCGCCGCCCAGCTGGACTTCGACGTGGCGCCCGAGGTCGTCGCGGCGATGACGGAAATGGCGGGACGTATCGAGATCGTCTCCGCGGAGCGGGTGCGCGACGAGCTGAACAAGCTGATCCTTTCCTCGAACCCGCGCAAGGGCCTGACGCTGCTCGTCGACACCGGGCTGGCGGATCATGTGCTGCCCGAGCTGCCGGCGCTGCGTCTGGAGAGTGACGAGCACCACCGGCACAAGGACGTCTACGAGCACACGCTGATCGTCCTGGAGCAGGCGATGGCGCTGGAGGACGAGGGCCCGGACCTCACCCTGCGCCTGGCCGCCCTGCTGCACGACATCGGCAAGCCGCGCACCCGCCGCTTCGAGAAGGACGGCAGGGTCTCGTTCCACCACCATGAGGTGGTCGGGGCGAAGATGGCCAAGAAGCGGCTGACGGCGCTGAAGTACTCCAACGAGCTGGTGAGGGACGTCTCCCGCCTGGTGGAGCTGCACCTCCGCTTCCACGGCTACGGCACGGGGGAATGGACGGACTCGGCCGTGCGCCGCTATGTCCGTGACGCGGGCCCGCTCCTGAACCGCCTGCACAAGCTGACCCGCTCCGACTGCACCACTCGCAACCGGCGCAAGGCGGCCGCGCTCTCCCGTGCGTACGACAGCCTGGAGGAGCGCATCGCCAAGCTCCAGGAGCAGGAGGAGCTGGACGCCATCCGCCCGGACCTCGACGGCAACCAGATCATGGAGATCCTGGGCATCAAGCCGGGCCCCGATGTGGGCAGGGCTTACAAGCACATGCTGGAGCTCCGCCTGGAGAACGGCCCGATGCCCCACGACGAGGCGGTCGCGGCCCTCAAGCAGTGGTGGAGCGAACAGCAGAGCGGCGAGCAGCAGCGCTGAGCCGCGGAACGGGGGCACGTTTCACGTGAAACATGCCCCCGGGGCTCTCTCCCGCGACAGGTTGCGAAAGGCGGGTCATGTTTCACGTGAAACATGACCCGCCTGTTCGGTGACACCAGGTGCTCAGGTCCGGTCAGACATCGCCGAAGCAGAGCAGGAACTCCTCGCCGTCGCCGGTCTCGGCGTAGAAGCCGGTGGCTCCGTCGACCTTGCGGCACTCGGCCTCGGCGGTGAAGGACGTGAAGTGGCCCTCGACCTTCTTGAGGACCTTGCCCTCGGCCTCCGAGGAGGAGCAGTCGACGACCTCCATGCGGTCCGAGGAGGAGGAAGCGGACTTCAGGCAGTCGCCCACAGCGGCCTGGTCGGCATCATCGCGGCTGGCGATGTAGCCGCCGATCGCGACGCTGACGACGACCACGGCCAGCACGATGTTCTTGATCAGCTTGAAGCTGACCTTCCGCTGCGGCTGGGCCGGCGGCACCGGAGCCCCCGGAGGCGGGAAGCCGGGCTGGCCCGCCTGCTGGGGGAAACCGCCCTGGGGCGGCTGGCCGTAGGGCTGCTGCTGGCCCTGGGCGAACGGGTTGCCCTGGGGCGGCGGAGTGGTCACTGGGGGTCCCCCTCAATACATGGGTGCTGACGCGAAAAGCTCGCTCGTAAGACCCACGTAAGCTATCGGCCGCCATGGACATCTCAGTAGCTTCCTGGGGCTCTGTGGCACTGATGTGACACTTACTGGCGCTCAAAACGGGCCATAAGCGCAGCTACTCCTCCGTAGATCACGGCGATCGTTACGACCAGCGGAACCGAACGCCCGTCCGGAGGAAGCATCAGGGCCGCCACCGCGGCGGCGCTGACGAAGGCCACATTGAACAGAACGTCGTAGACGGAGAAGATCCGGCCACGGAAGTCGTCCTCGACCAGGGTCTGGACGATGGTGTCCGTCGCGATCTTGGAGCCCTGGGTGGTCAGTCCCAGGACGAACGCCCCGGCGAGCAGGGGGACGGTGGCGAAGAGCAGACCGAGGGCCGGCTCCAGCAGCGCAGCCGCCCCGGCGCACACCACGATCCAGCGGCCCGGCCCCAGCCGCCCCGCGGCCCACGGCGTCAGGACGGCGGCCGCGAAGAACCCGGCGCCCGAGAAGCCGAGCGCCAGCCCGAGCAGCGCCAGTCCCCCGTCCGTGCTCGACGTCAGCGCATAGCGGCTCAGCATCAGCACCATGACGAGCATGGCCCCGTAGCAGAACCGCATCAGGGACATCGCGGTCAGCGCCCAGGCGGCCTCCCGGCGCTGCGGTGCGGCGACATGCCGTACACCGGCCACCAGGTCGCGCGCGGTGCCGGACAGCGCGGTGGCGAGCCGGGGGTTGACGAGGGCGCGGTCCGGTCCGAGGAGCTCCTTGGCGATGCGCAGGGAGGCGAGGGCCGCGCACAGATACAGGCCGGCGCCCACGACCACCACGGCCGCGTCGGAGTCCGCGATCAGCAGCCGCACCAGGAAGGCGAGTCCGCCGCCGACGGTGGCGGCCAGCGTCCCCGCGGTCGGCGACAGCGAGTTGGCGACGACCAGCCGCTCGGTGTCCACCACCCTGGGCAGCGCGGCGGACAGGCCGGCCAGCACGAAGCGGTTGACGGCGGTGACGCACAGGGCGGAGACGTAGAGCAGCCAGTCGGGGACGCCGCCCAGGATCAGCACGGCGGTGACCGCGGCCATCAGGGCGCGCAGCAGATTGCCGTAGAGGAAGACCTGGCGGCGGCGCCAGCGGTCCAGGAACACCCCGGCGAACGGCCCGAGGAGCGAGTAGGGGAGCAGCAGCACCGCCATCGCGGAGGCGATCGCCGCGGCCGAGGTCTGCCGCTCCGGGGAGAAGACCACATAGGCGGCGAGCGCGACCTGGAAGACCCCGTCCGCCCCCTGGGACAGCAGCCGTACGGCGAGCAGGCGTCGGAACCCCTGGAAGCGCAGCAGGACGCGCAGGTCACGGACGACGGCCATGGCGCACAGCCTCACATACGGAGAGGGTCTCCGGGCCGTGCGACCCGGAGACCCTCAACTGCCCGCAGAGGCAGGGTTCCAACTGCCTGCTTGGCAGGGTTCAGCGCTCGACCTCGCCCCGGATGAACTTCTCGACGTTCTCGCGGGCCTCGTCGTCGAAGTACTGCACCGGCGGGGACTTCATGAAGTACGAGGAGGCCGACAGGATCGGGCCGCCGATGCCCCGGTCCTTGGCGATCTTCGCGGCGCGCAGGGCGTCGATGATGACACCGGCGCTGTTCGGGGAGTCCCAGACCTCGAGCTTGTACTCCAGGTTCAGCGGGACGTCACCGAAGGCGCGGCCCTCGAGGCGGACGTAGGCCCACTTGCGGTCGTCCAGCCAGGCCACGTAGTCGGACGGGCCGATGTGGACGTTCTTCTCGCCCAGCTCCCGGTCGGGGATCTGCGAGGTGACGGCCTGCGTCTTGGAGATCTTCTTGGACTCCAGGCGCTCGCGCTCGAGCATGTTCTTGAAGTCCATGTTGCCGCCGACATTCAGCTGCATGGTGCGGTCCAGGATGACACCGCGGTCCTCGAACAGCTTCGCCATGACGCGGTGCGTGATGGTCGCGCCGACCTGGGACTTGATGTCGTCACCGACGATCGGCACACCGGCCTCGGTGAACTTGTCCGCCCACTCCTTGGTGCCGGCGATGAAGACCGGGAGGGCGTTGACGAAGGCGACCTTGGCGTCGATGGCGCACTGGGCGTAGAACTTCGCCGCTTCCTCGGAGCCGACGGGCAGGTAGCAGACCAGGACGTCGACCTGCTTGTCCTTGAGGACCTGGACGACGTCGACGGGCTCCTCGGCGGACTCCTCGATGGTGGCCCGGTAGTACTTGCCGAGACCGTCGAGGGTGTGGCCGCGCTGCACCGTCACGCCGGTACGGGGGACGTCGCAGATCTTGATGGTGTTGTTCTCGGAGGCGCCGATGGCGTCCGCGAGGTCGAGGCCGACCTTCTTGGCGTCCACGTCGAAGGCGGCGACGAACTCGACGTCACCGACGTGGTAGTCGCCGAACTGGACGTGCATCAGGCCCGGCACCTTGCTCGCCGGGTCGGCGTCCTTGTAGTACTCGACTCCCTGAACCAGCGATGCCGCGCAGTTGCCCACGCCGACGATGGCTACGCGAACCGAACCCATTCCGGTTGCTCCCTGTGTGTACGAGTGAGGCCCTGAGGTGGGTCTCACGTGGCGGTGTCGTCGGGCGTATCCGGCCGGGGATCGTCCCCGGACCGGGGCAGGCCGCCCGTCGCTCCAGATGTCCTGTCCTGCTGAGCGGCTCCCCCAGGGGCGGAACCCCGCAGGTCCCGCCCGGCGCGCTCACTCTCGATGAGCTCGTTCAGCCAGCGCACTTCGCGCTCCACGGACTCCATTCCGTGGCGCTGGAGCTCAAGCGTGTAGTCGTCGAGGCGCTCCCGGGTGCGCGCCAGTGAGGCGCGCATCTTCTCGAGACGCTCCTCCAGGCGGCTGCGGCGGCCCTCCAGCACGCGCATGCGTACGTCGCGCGACGTCTGCCCGAAGAAGGCGAACCGCGCGGCGAAGGTCTCGTCCTCGTACGCGTCGGGGCCCGTCTGCGAGAGGAGCTGCTCGAAGTGCTCCTTACCTTCGGCCGTCAACCGGTAGACGATCTTGGCGCGTCGGCCGGTGAGGGTCGCGGTGGCCTCGCTGGTGCTCCCCGGCTCCTCGATCAACCAGCCGTTGGCGACCAGCGTCTTGAGGCAGGGATACAGCGTCCCGTAGCTGAACGCCCGGAAGACGCCCAGCGACGTGTTGAGCCGCTTGCGCAGCTCATAGCCGTGCATCGGAGATTCGCGGAGCAGGCCGAGTACGGCGAACTCGAGGATCCCGGAACGCCGGCTCATCGTCGCCTCCTCTCGTCCCGTATGCCGCTCTGATGTATCGACTCGATACATCACGACGATAGAACGGCCCTCCGGATGCGACAAGAGGGAGTGTGGTGAACGGGATCACATCCCGGATTCATACCGAGCAAGTTGCCTGATTTGAGGTGAACTTCTGGGCTCGGCAGGTTTTGGCGGTGCGTAGTCTGTGCGCCATGCACACCACCGGGAACCGAGTGACGTCTGTGGGCGTCCCTGTCCCCGGTGCAGTACGGGCTGAATGCGGCCAGCGCCGTATCCGTACTTCGGGGGGACCGGAAACCAGCCGCCGTTCCAGGCGCGCAAGGGTGCGCCTGCCCGAGGAGTAGTCGTTCGATGAGCGAGCACCGTCGCAAACCGCCGCAGGGAGGCGGACGTGCCGCGGCCCGACGCGGCCAGTCCGGCTCGTCCTCCGGCCGCCGCGCGGCACCGCGAGGCGCCACCGGGTCGCCGTCCGATTCCTACGGGCCGGGACCCCGCGGGGGCGAAGGGCCCATGTACGGCGGCCGCGCCGAGGCGCGGCGCGCAGCACAGAGAGGCGGCAGGCGCCGGGCGTCGGACACCGGGCCCGGCAGCCGGCGCGCCGGCGCG
>NZ_BAAAIZ010000077.1:57982-64345 GCF_039526425.1 Streptomyces thermospinosisporus | reverse complement strand
CCCCCGGCCGACGTGCCCGACGCCGAGGCCGAACGCCACTTCTCCTGGCCCGCGTTGCCCGCGGCCGTCGTCGCCGCGGCCGGGTTCGTGCTCGGCGCCGGCTTCCTGCGGGCCTTCACCCAGGGGCACGCCCTGTTCCCGTCCGGCAGGGTCGGCTGGTCCCTCGCCGTGCTCACCGGGATCATCGTCGGCCATCTGGTGATGCTGGGCCGCTCCCGCTGGTGGGGCGGCACCGGCTCGGGTGCCGCCCTCACCCTCGCCGTGCTGCTGCTGTACGGATGGGTTCCGGCCGGCATGGTCAGCCTCACCGTGGTGGTGCTGGTCGGCATAGCCCGGCGGGGCCGCTGGCGCCAGGGCATACTGCACGGCGCGGTGGACCTGCTCGGCATCGGCGCCGGAGCGCTGGTGCGGGCCGCGTTCGGCTGCGTACCGACCGTGGAGTCGCCGTCCACCCCGGACAGCTGGACGCTCACCACCGCCGCCGAGGTCGTCCTCGTCGCCGTCGCCTATCTCGCGGTCACCCGCACCCTGCTCTGGTACCTGCACGTCCCGCACGCCGGACTGCCCACGGTCGCCCGCACCGCCCTGGTCAGACAGGGACTGGTCGCCGTCGCCCTGCTCGGCATAGCACCGCTGATCTGCGTGGTCGCCGACGCCCGGCCGGTGCTGCTGCCGCTGTTCGCCATCCCGCTGATCGCCCTCGACTCGACCCTGTGGATAGCCAGGGCCCGCGCGGAGGAGCAGCTGCGCGACCCCCTCACCGGGCTGCCCAACCGCCAGTGGCTGCAGGAGCGCATCTGGACCGCCCTCGACGAGGCCGAACGGATCGACGCCCGCGCCGCCCTGATGCTGATCGACCTCGACCGTTTCCGTTCGGTCAATGACACCCTCGGTCATCTCGCCGGTGACCGGCTGCTGCTGCAGATCGCCGACCGGCTCAGAATGGCCCTCCCGCGCGGGGCGGAGGCCGCGCGGCTCGGCGGTGACGAGTTCGCCGTCTTACTGCCCGTCGTCGACTCCACGACCTCCGCCACCCGCGTCGCCCGGGGCCTGGTGGCCGCGCTCAGCTCCCCGCTCGACCTCGACGGACTCACCCTCGTCCTCGAGGCCAGCGCGGGCGTCGCCGTCTTCCCCGACCACGCGCTCGACGCGGAGGGACTGCTGCGGCGCTCCGACGTCGCGATGTACCAGGCCAAGCGGGACCGCACCGGCGTGGAGGTCTACGAGTCCAAGCGGGACTCCAACACGCCCGACCGGCTCGGCCTCCTCGGCGATCTGCGCCGGGCGCTGGACGCGCACGAGGTCGAGCTGCACTACCAGCCCAAGGTCCGCTTCGACGGGCAGGTCGCGGGCCTCGAGGCGCTGGTGAGATGGGTGCACCCGGAGCGGGGCAAGGTACCGCCGGACGAGTTCATCGCCATCGCCGAGTCCTCCGGGCTGATGCCGCATCTCACCGAGTACGTCCTGGAGACCGCGCTCGGGCAGGTGGCCCGCTGGCGCGCACAGGGCCTGTTCGTGCCGGTCGCGGTCAATGTCTCGCCGCGCGATGTGCACACGCCCGGCTTCGCCGGCTCGGTCGCGGCGCGGCTCGCCCGGCACGGAGTCCCGGCGGGGGCGCTGCAACTGGAGATCACCGAGCATGTGCTGCTGGAGGATCCGACGCGGGCCGCGGACACGCTCAACGCCCTGACCGGGCACGGGGTGAAGATGTCGCTGGACGACTTCGGGACGGGGTACTCCTCGCTGGTGCATCTGCGGAAGCTGCCGGTGAGCGAGCTGAAGATCGACCGGTCGTTCGTCGCGCGGCTGGCGGTGGATGCGGAGGATGCGGAGATCGTGCGGTGCACGGTCGATCTTGCGCACTCGCTGGGGCTTCTCGTGGTCGCGGAGGGCGTCGAGGACGACGAGACCTGGGAGCGGCTGCGGGACCTGGGGTGCGATGCGGTGCAGGGGTGGCTGGTCGCTTCGGCGATGCCGGCGGATGAGACGACGGCGTGGTTGCTGGCGCGGGGGTCCCGGGGGTGGCAGCGGCCTGCGGCGGCGTTGCCGGCCGCGGCCGCGGAGGAGTAACGGGGCTGACTTTTCAGGCAAGGGTGCCTGGGGTGTCCGGTGGGGGCGCCTAGTGGGGTGCCGGGTGTTGTTGTCTGGTGGCTGCGGGTGCGTGGTGGTTGATCGCGCAGTTCCCCGCGCCCCTGGGTGGGTGCCCGGTTCGGTTGTGGGTTGTGTGCGGGTGAGTCGTGGCCGGTCGCGCCCGCGGCGGAGCCGCAAACCGATGGAGCCCCCGCGCCCCTGTCAGGGAGTTGCAGTCACGTTGGTCCGACCGTCCCGGAAACCGTTTCACGAGCACCCGGTGGGGACCCATAGGATTGGGCCAAACCACACACACTCACCCCAGAGGATCGCTGCATGCCTGGCATCACGCGCGAGGAGGTCGCCCACCTCGCCCGGCTGGCGCGTCTGGAGCTGAAGCCCGAAGAGCTCGACCACTTCGCAGGCCAGCTGGACGACATCATCGGCGCGGTGGCCCGCGTCAGCGAGGTCGCCGACCAAGACGTACCGCCGACCTCGCACCCGCTCCCGCTGACGAACGTCATGCGCCCGGACGAGGTCCGTCCTTCGCTCACCCCCGAGCAGGCGCTGTCCGGCGCCCCGGCCCAGGAGCAGCAGCGTTTCAAGGTGCCGCAGATCCTGGGGGAGGAGTAAGCCGTCATGACGGACATCATCAAGCTCACCGCGGCCGAGGTCGCCGCGAAGATCGCCTCCGGCGAGCTCACCGCGGTCGAGGTCACCGAGGCCCACCTGGCCCGGATCGAGGCCGTCGACGAGAAGGTGCACGCCTTCCTGCACATCGACCGGGAGGGCGCCCTCGCCCAGGCCCGTGCCGTCGACGAGAAGCGGGAGCGCGGGGAGAAGCTCGGCCCGCTCGCCGGTGTGCCGCTCGCGCTGAAGGACATCTTCACCACCGAGGGCGTCCCGACCACCGTCGGCTCCAAGATCCTCGAGGGCTGGATCCCGCCGTACGACGCGACGCTCACCAAGCGGCTCAAGGCCGCCGACGTGGTCATCCTCGGCAAGACCAACATGGACGAGTTCGCCATGGGGTCGTCGACGGAGAACAGCGCGTTCGGCCCGACCGGCAACCCCTGGGACCTCACCCGGGTCCCCGGCGGCTCCGGCGGCGGTTCCTCCGCCGCGCTGGCCGCGTACATGGCACCGCTCGCGATCGGCACCGACACCGGCGGCTCCATCCGCCAGCCGGCCGCCGTCACCGGCACCGTCGGCGTCAAGCCGACCTACGGCGCGGTCTCCCGCTACGGCATGGTCGCCTTCTCCAGCTCGCTGGACCAGGGCGGCCCCTGCGCCCGTACGGTCCTGGACGCGGCGCTGCTGCACGAGGTGATCGCCGGGCACGACCCGATGGACTCCACCTCCATCGACGAGCCCGTCCCGCCGGTCGTCGAGGCCGCCCGCAACGGCAGCGTGCAGGGCATGCGCGTCGGCGTCGTCAAGCAGTTCCGCGGCGAGGGCTACCAGGCCGGTGTCGTCCAGCGGTTCGACGAGTCGGTCGAGCTGCTCAAGGAGCTGGGCGCCGAGATCGTCGAACTGGACTGCCCGTCCTTCGACCTGGCGCTGTCGGCGTACTACCTGATCGCCCCCTCCGAGTGCTCCTCCAATCTCGCCCGCTTCGACGGCCTGCGCTACGGCCTGCGGACCGGCGACGACGGCACGCACTCCGCCGAGGAGGTCACCTCGCTGACCCGTGCGGCCGGATTCGGCCCCGAGGTCAAGCGCCGCATCATGCTCGGCACCTACGCGCTCAGCTCCGGCTACTACGACGCGTACTACGGCAGCGCCCAGAAGGTCCGCACCCTCATCAAGCGGGACTTCGACAAGGCGTTCGAGCAGGTCGACGTGATCGTCTCCCCGACGACCCCCACCACCGCCTTCCCGATCGGCGAGCGCGCCGACGACCCGATGGCGATGTACCTCGCCGACCTGTGCACCATCCCGACCAACCTGGCCGGCAACGCCGCCATGTCGCTGCCCTGCGGGCTCGCGCCCGAGGACAACCTGCCGGTCGGACTGCAGATCATCGCCCCGGTCATGAAGGACGACCGCCTCTACAAGGTGGGCGCCGCCGTCGAGGCCGCCTTCGTGGAAAAGTGGGGCCACCCGCTGCTCGAGGAGGCTCCGTCGCTGTGAGTGCACTGACCAAGGCCAAGGGCTTCAAGAAGTCCCGGTCCGGTACGTACCTGTCCATGGCCGCCACCGCGTTCGGCGCGATCGGCGTCGCCAAGCGGCTGAAGAAGGCCCGCGCCGAGAAGGACACCCTGGTCCTGATCGACGCCACCGTGTCCGCCGCCGCGATCGTCACCGGCCTCGCCATCCTCTACCGCGAGCTGAAGCGGCTGGGCGACGACGACGTCCTGCTGGGCTGAGAGGGAAACAGCACCGTGACCACCACGACCGACCTGGTGTCGTACGAGGACGCACTCGCGGCGTACGACCCCGTCATGGGCCTCGAGGTCCATGTCGAACTCGGCACCAAGACCAAGATGTTCTGCGGCTGTTCGACCGCGCTGGGCGCCGAGCCGAACACCCAGACCTGCCCCGTCTGCCTCGGCCTGCCCGGCGCGCTCCCGGTCGTCAACGCGACCGGCGTCGAGTACGCCGTCAAGATCGGCCTCGCGCTGAACTGCGAGATCGCCGAATGGTGCCGCTTCGCCCGGAAGAACTACTTCTATCCGGACATGCCGAAGAACTTCCAGACCTCTCAGTACGACGAGCCGATCGCCTTCAACGGCTACCTCGACGTGCAGCTGGAGGACGGCGAGACCTTCCGCGTGGAGATCGAACGCGCCCACATGGAGGAGGACACCGGCAAGTCGACGCACGTCGGCGGCGCCACCGGCCGTATCCACGGCGCGTCCCACTCCCTGCTGGACTACAACCGGGCCGGCATCCCGCTCATCGAGATCGTCACCAAGCCCATCACGGGCGCCGGGGAGCGTGCCCCCGAGGTGGCGAAGGCCTACGTCCGTGAGCTGCGCGAGCTCATCCGGGCGCTCGGCGTCTCCGAGGCCCGCATGGAGATGGGCCAGATGCGCTGCGACGTCAACCTGTCGCTGATGCCGAAGGGCGCCGACAAGTTCGGCACCCGCTCCGAGACCAAGAACGTCAACTCGCTGCGCTCCGTGGAGCGCGCCTGCCGCTACGAGATCCAGCGGCACGCGGCGGTGCTGAGCAGCGGCGGCACGGTCGTCCAGGAGACCCGCCACTTCCACGAGGACACCGGCACCACCACCTCCGGCCGCGTGAAGGAGGAGGCCGAGGACTACCGGTACTTCCCGGAGCCCGACCTGGTGCCGGTCGCCCCGCCCCGCGAATGGGTCGAGGAGCTGCGCGCGAGCCTGCCCGAGCTGCCGCTGGTGCGCCGCAACCGGCTCCGCGAGGAGTGGGGCCTGTCCGCCACCGACATGCAGGCGATCCTCAACGCCGGTGCGCTGGACCTGATCGTCGCCACGATCGACGCCGGTGCCGACGCCGCCTCCGCCCGCAAGTGGTGGATGGGTGAGCTGGCCCGCAACGCCAACGAGTCCGGCAAGGCGCTGGACGAGCTGGCGATCACCCCGGCGCAGGTCGCCCGGGTCACCGAGCTGGTGGCGAAGGGAGACCTGAACGACAAGCTGGCCCGCCAGGTCATCGAGGGCGTCCTGGCCGGCGAGGGCACGCCGGACGAGGTCGTGGAGAAGCGCGGTCTGAAGGTCGTCTCCGACGAGGGCGCGCTCACCGCCGCCGTCGACGAGGCCATCGCCGGCAACCCGGCCATCGCGGACAAGGTCCGCGGCGGCAAGGTGGCGGCGGCCGGCGCCCTGGTCGGCGCGGTCATGAAGGCCACCCGCGGCCAGGCCGACGCGGCCCGCGTCAAGGAGCTCATCCTCGAGAAGCTGGGCGTCAGCGAGGGCTGACCCGGACCTTCGAATGAAAGCCGAATGAAGGCCGAATGAAGGCCGAATGAAGGCCGAATGAAAGCCGAATGAAGGGGTGCGCCGGCATCGGTGCACCCCTTCGTCATGCGTTCATCGGTCATCCCTCCTGCTCAGCGGCCGGAGCGAACCCCCGCGCCGGGTTTGTGATCCCGGAGGCGCTACGCTCCCGCGCCATGAGTGGACGCGCTGATTCCGACACGCACCCGGAGCAGACCGAGTCCGCCGAGGACACGGCACACGAGCACCACGCCGGAACCGAAGACACCGCCGGTACGGAAACCGCAACAGAGACGGAAACGGCAACACAGACGGAGACCGTGGCCGGCGAGCCCGCCGACGAGGAGGCCGCCGGCGACGAGCCCGCCGACGAGGA
>NZ_BAAAIZ010000077.1:15881-57976 GCF_039526425.1 Streptomyces thermospinosisporus | reverse complement strand
GCGACGAGCCCGCCGGCGAGGAGGCCGCCGGCGAGGAGGCTGCCGGCGACGAGCCCGCCGGCGAGGAGGCCGCCGGCGAGGAGGCTGCCGGCGACGAGCCCGCCGGCGAGGAGGCTGCCGGCGACGAGGCCGTCGGCGAGGAGGCGAACGGCGACGGGTCCGGCGACCACGAGGACACCGACGCCGACGGGAGCGGTGCCCGGCGTGCCCGGTGGCTGGCCAGCGGCACCGGGGCCGCGCTCGCCCTCGCCGGTCTGGCCGCGGCCCTGCTGCGGCTCACCGGCGGCACCCCGCCGCTGGTTCCCGTCGCGTACGCCTGCGGAGCCGCCGTCTGCGCCCTGGCCGGGCTGCTGGGCTCCCGGGGCCGGACCCGCAGGGCGCTGTGGCTGCTGATCGCGGGGCTGATGGTGATGGCGCTGGGTGACCAGTTCGACTGAACCTGTCACCGGACCGGGCGATCGGTTGACTCATCCGGGCCGATTGTCCTGTGAGCTGCCTCCCATCGCTGTGAGGAAGCCCACGAACCCGGCAAATGATCACTCTTGCCTGTCAGAGTGGCACTGCATTGCTCATGCGTTCTTTGCGGGCGGTTCGTTTCATGAACGTCTGTTCCCGGTCAAAGATCCGCAGACAGTCACTCTGGGAGCACGTCCGTGGCAGCTCTTGCACGCTGGTGTGTCCGGCGCCGTCTGATCACCGTGCTGCTCTGGCTCCTCGCCCTCGGCGTGGCCGGCTCGGGCGCGGTCCTGGCCGGCAGCGCCTACTCCAACGACTACCGGGTCCCGGGGACCGAGTCCTCGCAGGCGGCCCGCCTGCTGGAGGAGGGCTTCCCGTCGCTGGGCGGCGACACCGACACCGTCGTCTGGCACACCTCCTCCGGCACGGTCCGCGACGCCGCCGTCGAGCAGACCATGACCCGCACCCTGGACCGGATCGCCGCCCTGCCCGGCGTGGCCTCCGTGTCCGGCCCCTACGACGAGCGAGGGGCCGGGCGGATCAGCGAGGACGGCCGCACGGCCTACGCCACGCTCACCTTCGAGGACCGGGCTCAGGACGTCGACGCCGGTGAGGCCGCGGCCGTGGTGCGCACGGCGCAGGAGGCCGAGACCGGTGACCTGAGGGTGGAGCTGGGCGGCAGCGCCATCGCCCTCACCGAGTCCTCCGGCGGGCACACCGCGGAGATCGTCGGTGTGGTGGTCGCCGCAGTGGTGCTGTTCCTCGCCTTCGGCTCGCTCGCCGCCTCCCTGCTGCCCATCGGCACCGCACTGGTCGGCGTCGGCACCGCCTACGCGGGGATCGCCCTCCTCGGGCACGTCATGACCGTGGCCGACTTCGCGCCCATGCTCGGCATGCTGATCGGCCTCGGCGTCGGCATCGACTACGCGCTGTTCATCGTGACCCGGCACCGGCGCGGTCTGAAGCGAGGGCTGTCCGTCACCGAGGCCGCCGCCCGCGCCGTCGCCACCACCGGACGCGCGGTCGTGTTCGCGGGTGCCACCGTTTGCATCGCCCTGCTCGGGATGCTGATGCTGCGGCTGAACTTCCTCAACGGCGTCGCCGTCGCGGCCTCGCTGACCGTGGTGCTGACGGTGGCCGCCTCCGTCACGCTCCTGCCCGCCCTGCTGTCCTTCGTCGGCATGCGCGCGCTCAGCGGCCGGGAGCGGCGCCGCCTCGCCGAGCACGGTCCCGAGCCGGAGCTGCCGACCGGCTTCGCCGCCCGCTGGTCGGCGTTCGTGGAGCGCCACCCCAGGATCCTCGGCGTGATCGCACTGGTGGTGATCACGGTCCTGGCGCTGCCCACCACGTCCCTGCACCTGGGCACCTCCGACCAGGGCAACGACCCGGAGAACACCACCACCCGCCAGGCCTACGACCTGCTCGCCGACAACTTCGGCCCCGGCGTGAACGGCCCCCTCACC
The DNA here is from genome assembly GCF_039526425.1 of Streptomyces thermospinosisporus. Taxonomy (NCBI): domain Bacteria; kingdom Bacillati; phylum Actinomycetota; class Actinomycetes; order Kitasatosporales; family Streptomycetaceae; genus Streptomyces; species Streptomyces thermospinosisporus. Next base: position 56,057 of record NZ_BAAAIZ010000077.1, on the reverse strand, counting down.
CTGGTCACCGAGGTCGGGGGCGCCGAGGACCGGCTGGCCCTGGGCGACCTGGACGCCACCCTGCGCCAGACCGAGGGCGTCGCCTCGGTGTCTCCGGTGACCTTCGGCAAGGGCGGCGACACCGCGTACCTCACCGTCGTACCGGAGTCCTCCCCGCAGTCGAAGCAGACCAGCGACCTGGTCGACCGGCTGCGCGAGGACGTGCTGCCCCGGGCCGAGGCCGGCACCTCGCTCGATGTGCACGTCGGCGGCATCACGGCCGCCTACGACGACTTCGCCGACGTGATCGTCGGCAAGCTGCCCCTCTTCGTCGGCGTGGTGATCGGCCTGGGCTGCCTCCTGCTGCTGCTCGCCTTCCGGTCCATCGGCATCCCGCTCAAGGCCGCCGCGATGAACGTCGCCGCCGTCGCGGCGGCCTTCGGCGTGGTCGTGGCGATCTTCCAGTGGGGCTGGGGCAGCGAACTGCTCGGCCTCGGCCGGTCCGGGCCCATCGAACCCTTCCTGCCGGTGATCATGGTCTCGGTCCTGTTCGGGCTGTCCATGGACTACCAGGTCTTCCTGGTCAGCCGGATGTACGAGGAGTGGCTGGAGACCGGCGACAACCGGCGCGCCGTCCGGGTGGGGCTCGCCGAGACCAGCCGGGTGATCAACTCCGCGGCGGTCATCATGATCTCCGTCTTCCTCGCCTTCGTGCTCACCGGGGACCGTGTGATCGCCATGTTCGGCATCGCGCTCGCCTCCGCCGTCGCCCTCGACGCGTTCGTGCTGCGCACCCTGCTGGTCCCCGCGCTGATGCACCTGCTCGGCGGCGCCAACTGGTGGCTGCCGCGCCACCTCGACCGGATCCTGCCGCGCATCAGCATCGAGCCGCCCGAGTGCCGCGCCGCCCATGAAAGGCTGGCCGCCGCGACGGACGCCGAGGTGGCGGACGTGCTGGCCGAGGAGGGGCGCGAGCGGGATGTACGCGATACGACTGGGTGATGACGGAGCCGAACTGCGCCCCCTGGAGCCGTGGCACGCCGAGGAGTTCCTGGCGCACCTGGAACGCGGACGGGACTTCATCAACCGGTTCGTCCCCTTCGCCGCCACGGCCACCGATGCCGCCGGCGCCCGCGAGGTGCTCCAGCGGTACGCCGACCGCCGGGCCGCCGACACCGCCTCGCTGCACGGGCTGTGGCTGGACGGCAGGCTCGTCGGCGGCGTGCTCACCCTCAACTTCGACGCGGCGAACGGCACCTGCGAGGTCGGCTGCTGGCTGGAGCCCGCCGCCACCGGGCGCGGGCTGGTCACCCGCGCGATGCGGGTGCTGATCGACTGGGTGGTCGAGGAGCGCGGCATCCACCGCGTCGAGTGGGTGGCCGCCGCAGGCAACACCGCGAGCCTCGCCGTCGCCCGCCGGCTCGGCATGACCCGTGACGGCGTCCGCCGCGAGGCCCACCTCCACCACGGTGTGCGGCACGACCTGGAAGTCTGGTCGGTGCTGGCGCCCGAGTGGCGGGCGGCGCGCGCCGCCGCCTCCTCGGCCGCCGCATCTTCGGCTGCCGCATCTTCGGCTGCCGCATCTTCGGCCACCGCCTCCTCGGCCACCGCATCTTCGGCCGCCGCCCCCTCGGCCACCACCTCCCCGGCCACCGCGGCCGGCTCCCGCGACGATCATTAAGACGACTCTCAGACGGCGTCCGTACGGTGCGGGGCATGGTTACCAAGACAGCGGACGACACCGCGAACGAGACCGCCGAGGACCGGCAGGACGAGGAGGCGGTGGACGCCACGGAGTCCGCGCCGGAGACGGAGACGGAGGTGGCACAGACCCCTGCCGACGCGGGCGAGGAGAAGCCCGCCGGGGTGGGACAGGGCGCCGCGGCGGTCGTCTCGGCCGCGCTCGGCCTGGTCTCGCTCACCGGCAGCTGGCTCGGCACGGTGGCCGCCGCCCGCGAGACCCTCGTCGGCCAGCTCCGGACGTCCACCGAGGCGGGCGTCGCCACCCAGATCAAGGAGATGTACGGCGACGCCTGGCAGACAAGCGCGCTGTGGGGCGGACTGTTCGCGCTCACCGCGCTGGTCGTGGGCGTGGTGGTGCTGCTCCGGCCCGCCTTCGGCACGCCGGGCCGCCTCCAGGCGCCGTGGATCAGATCCGTCGCCTGGGCGGGCATCTCGCTCGGTGTGATCGGACTGCTGCTGGCGGTGCTCAAGTACACCGACGTGCTGCTGGGCCTGCCCTCGGCGGGCTGAGGCACCTCAGACCGTTCCCGGGGCCCTGAGTCCCCTCCGTAAGCGCCTTACGGCGGGGACTCAGGGCCCCCTTCGCATGTCTAAGGTCCCGTGGCCCGCCGAAGATGCGGCACCTTCCCGATGTGCCGGCCCCCCCTGGGAGACGACAGTGGAGACATCGCAGACAGGGCGATCGCCCAGAGCGATCGCACCGAGCGAGATCCCACCGCATTCCCAGTCCTAGCAGAGGGGCCCACCATGCTCGAGTACGAGATGCAGCAGTTCCGCCAGGCCGAGCTCGTCCGCCAGGCCGAGCAGGAGCGCCGGGCGCGCGAGGCCGCCCGCGGGCGCCGGGCGGCCCGCCGGGACTCCGCCGAACGCAGCCCCGAGGCCGAGAGCCATAGGCGCCGCTTCCGCAGGCCCCGGTTCGCCCGCGCGGCATGAGACCGGGATGGCACCGGCGACGGGCCGCGCAGGCGGCACGGGGACCGGCGAGGCGAGGCCCGGCGAGGGCACGGGTTCCGGCGACCGCACGGGGGTCGGCCGCCGCAACCCCGCTCCCGCCGGGCCTCGCGGCGTCACCCCCGCAGATGCCCACGGTGTGAAGGGGCGCCGGGCGGCGTTCAGCCGTGCGAAAACGGGTGACGCGTTGTCACCGGCTCGTGCGATGCTCAGGACCGTGGAGACCAGGTCCGTCAGTCCCGTGTTCGTCGGCCGCGCCGGTGAACTCGACATCCTGAACACCGCGCTCGACCGCGCGAGCACCGGCGCGGGCGAGCCTCAGGCACTGCTCCTCGGCGGCGAGGCAGGGGTCGGCAAGACCCGGCTCGTCGAGGAGTTCGCGGCGGCCGCACGGCGCCGCGGCGCGATCGTGGCGCTCGGCGGCTGCGTCGAGATCGGCGCCGACGGTCTGCCGTTCGCGCCGTTCTCCACCGCGCTGCGCCAGCTGCGCCGGGAGCTGCCCGAGCAGCTCGCCGCCGCCGCGGCCGGGCAGGAGGAGGAGCTCGCCCGGCTGCTGCCCGAGCTCGGCACCACCGCCCGCGAGGCCCGCCGCGACGAACAGGGCATGGCCCGCCTCTTCGAGCTCACCGCCCGCCTGCTGGAACGCGTCGCCGCCGAGCACACCGTCGTCCTCGTGCTGGAGGACCTGCACTGGGCCGACGCCTCCACCCGCCATCTGCTGGCCTACCTCTTCCGCACCCTGCGCACCGGCCGCCTCGTCGTCCTCGCCACCTACCGCTCCGACGACATCCACCGCCGGCACCCGCTGCGCCCCCTGCTCGCCGAACTCGACCGGCTGCGCAGCGTCCGCCGCATCGAACTCGGCCGCTTCAACCGCGAGGAGGTCGGCCGCCAGATGGCCGGCATCCTGGCCCGGGAGCCCGACCCCGACCACGTCGACGAGATCTTCGAACGCTCCGACGGCAACGCCTTCTTCGTGGAGGAACTCGCCGTCGCCGCCCACGAGGGCTGCCGCACCGGACTCACCGACTCGCTGCGCGATCTGCTCCTGGTCCGGGTCGAGAGCCTCCCCGAGAACGCCCAGCGGGTGGCCCGGATCGTCGCCGAGGGCGGCTCCACCGTCGAGCACCGGCTGCTCGCCGCCGTGGCCGGGCTCGCCGAGGACGACCTCCTCGACGCCCTGCGGGCCACCGTCAACGCCAGCATCCTCACCCCCGCACCCGACCGCGACGGCTACCGCTTCCGCCACTCCCTGGTGCGCGAGGCCGTCAGCGACGACCTGCTGCCCGGCGAACGCTCCCGCCTCAACCGCGGCTTCGCCGAGGCCCTGGAGGCCGACCCCACCCTGGTGCCCGCCGACGAGCGGGTGACCCGGCTGGCCAGCTACTGGTATCACGCCCACGACGCCGCCAAGGCGCTGCCCGCCGTGCTCGACGCCTCGGCGGAGGCCCGCCGCCGCCACGCCTACGCCGAACAACTCCGGCTCCTGGAGCGGGCCATGGAGCTGTGGGAATCCGTCCCCGAGGAGATACGCGCGGGCCTGCGCACCGCCGACTACACCGAGGCCTACTGCGGCTGCGACCCCGAGACGGCCACCCTGCGCTACCTCGACCTCCTCGCCGAGGCCGCCGTCGCCGGACGGCTCTGCGGCGAACGCGAACGCTCACTGAAGATCACCAAGCGGGCGCTGCGCATCCTGGAGGAGGAGCCCGACCCGCTGCGCGCCGCCTGGTTCTGGGTCCAGCGCTCCCGGCTCAGCCAGTCCCTGGCCCGCAGCGACGGCTGGACGGAACTGGGCACCGCGCAGGAACTGGTGCGCGGCCTGCCCCCGTCCGAGGTGCACGCCGAGGTGCTCGCCTCCGTCGCCAACTGGTCCATGCTCCACCAGCCCGGCCCGGAGGCCATGGCCGCCGCCGAACGCGCCGTCGAGTACGCCCGCATGGTCGGCGCCCACGACATCGAGCTCAACGCCCGCCTCACCCTCGGCGGCCTCACGGTCGACGCCGGCGACATCGAGACCGGGCTCGCCATGATGTACGAGGTCCAGCGGCAGGCGGCCGAGCTGGGCGTGGACACCGTGCTGTGCCGCAGCTATGTGAACCTGCCGTCCGGCCTCGAAGGCGTCGGGCGCTCCGAGGAGGCGCTGCGCCTGCTGCAGGAGGGGACCAAGGTCACCCGCCGGCTTGGCCTGCTGGACTCCGAGGCCTGGGTGTGGGGCAACCTCGCCGAGAGCCTCCACTCCCTGGGCCGCTGGGACGAGGCGGCCGAGGCCGCCGCCACCGCCCAGCGCCGGGAGCCGAGCGCCCGACCCCGCGCCGGAGCCGCGCTGCGCCTGGCCCATCTCGCCTGCGACCGCGGCGATCTGGCCACCGCGACCCGGCAACTCGCCGCCGCCCGCGCCCACTTCGGCACCCACGACCTCATGCCGCAGTACGCACTGCCGATGGCGCTGGTCGCCCTCGACATCGCCGCCGCCGAGGGCCGCCTGGCCGACGCCCGCGCCGAACTGCTCACGGCCCTCGACGCCGGACTCCCGCCCGGCACCCAGCGCTACGGCTGGCCCCTGCTGCTCGCCGCAGCCACCGCCGAGTCCGACGCCCTCGGCGACCCGGCCGCCGAGTCCGGCCGCCCCGGGATCCTCGACCGGATCCGCGAGGCCGCCAAGAACCTCGCCACCGGCGTGCCCGTGTGGCAGGCCCACGACATCTGGCTGCGCGCTGAACTCAAGCGCGCCGAGGGCATCGCCGCCCCCGACGAGTGGAGCGCCGCTGTCACCGCCGTGGAGCCCCTCGGCAGGCCCTACGACCTGGCCCGCGTGCGCCTCCGGCTCGCCGAGGCCCTGCTCGCCGCCGGGGCCGGCGAGGACGAGCGGGCCCGCGCCAGGGAGCTGCTGCGGCTGGTCCAGGCCGTCGCCGACCACCTGGGCGCCCGCCCGCTGGCCCGGGCCGCCGCCGTGCTGGCCCAGCGCGCCCGCCTCGCCCTCGGCCCCGCCCCGGCCCGGGAGACCCCTGCGGACACCGGCGACCCGGCCGACGCCCTGGGCCTCACCAGCCGGGAACGCGACGTGCTGCGCCTGGTCGCCGCCGGCCACACCAACCGCCGGATCGCCGAGGAGCTGTTCATCTCCCCGAAGACGGCCAGCGTCCATGTCTCCAACATCCTCGCCAAGCTGGGCGTCTCCGGCCGCGGCGAGGCGGCCGCGGTGGCCCACCGGCTGGGTCTTTTCCCCACGGATACCGGTGACCGCGCCACGGCGGGATGATGGACCTGTCCACCCGTCCACCCGTCCGCCCCGCACGTCCGCCACGGCCCTGGAAGGGGAGCGATGTTCAACGTCTTCGAGGAACTCTTCGCACCCGGCCGCAAGCACACCCGCGACGAGCGGAAGCGCCTGGAACTGACGCGGGAGGACGTCGGCGACTCCGACCCCGGCCGCGGGCCCATAGACCTCGCCTCCGGGAAGGTCGTGGTGCGCCCGCCGGCGAAGGACGGCACCGAGCCGGACGCCGAGCAGTGACGGCACCCGGCACGGCGACCTGACGGCTGCCTGCCTGCCTGCCTGCCTTCCGGCCGGCTCAGCTCACCTCCAGCTCCAGGATCCGGTCGTCGCCGTCCTTGGGCTCGACGTGGCCGTCGGTGTTGCTGGAGACCAGCCACAGCCTGTTCTCACCGGCCGGGAGCACCGTGCGCAGCCGCCCGTACTCGCCCTCGAAGAACGCCTGGGGCTCCGCGGACGCCTCCGTGCCCTTCAGCGGGATCCGCCACAGCCGCTGGCCCCGCAGCCCCGCCATCCATATCGAGCCCTCGGCGTAGGCGATGCCGCTGGGGGAGGCCTCGCCGGTGGACCACTGCTCCAGCGGGTTGTGGAAGCCGCCCTCGTCGGAGCGGCCCTCCGCCTCGGGCCAGCCGTAGTTGTCGCCCGGCTTGATCGCGTTCAGCTCGTCCCAGGTGTTCTGGCCGAACTCGGAGGCGAACAGGCGCTGCTTGGCGTCCCAGGCGAGACCCTGCACATTGCGGTGGCCGTAGGAGTACACGGGGGAGTCGGGGAACGGGTTGCCCGGGGCGGGCTCGCCCTCCGGGGTGATCCGCAGGATCTTGCCGCCGAGCGACTCCTTGTCCTGGGACAGGCCCGTGTCACCGCTCTCGCCCGTGCCCGCGAACAGCATCTTGTCCGGGCCGAAGGCGATCCGGCCGCCGTTGTGGATGACGCCCTTGGGTATGCCGCGCAGGACCGTGTCCGGGGCGCCCAGTTGCTCTCCGGAGGGCTTCTTCTCGTCGTAGATCATGCGGACGATGCGGTTGTCCGAGGCGGAGGTGAAGTAGGCGTAGATCATGTGGTCCGAGGCGTACTCGGGGGAGAGCGCGATGCCCAGCAGGCCGCCCTCCCCGGCCGGGGACACCCCGGGCACCTCGCCCAACTCGGTCTTCTTGCCCGTCTTCCCGTCCACCCGCGTGATCGTCGCCTCGTCGCGGGAGGAGACCAGCAGGTCCCCGTCCGGCAGCGCGGCGAGACCCCACGGGGTCTTCAGCCCCGTGGCGACGGTGCGCAGCACCTTCACGGACCCCTTCGCGGGAGGCGTCTGCTCCCCGGAGCGCTCCGGGGGCGAGGCCTGCCCGCTCGTACGGCTGGAGGGAGCGCTGCCGTCCCCGCCCGGCGATCCTCCGTCATCGGAGGAGCAGCCGGCCGTCAGCAGGAGCGCGGCGGCGGCCAGCACGGCCGTCACGGCTCGACGTTGCACGATCTTGTCCCTTCGACGCGGCAGGTTCCACTTGTCATACACCGCTCGCGCCTCCCAGGTTCCCGATCACGCAATTCCCGAACCGGAAAAACCGGAAGGACGGCTCGGTCCGAGCCAGCCGGAGCTCTCGTCGCCCCGCGGTTCCCGCCGACCCCTCCGCGCCTCGTGTTCTCGGGGCGCACATTTCGCGGACCTGCTCGAAGTCTGCGCCAGCGCTGGCCTTCAGGGGCGCGCCCCCGGCCCTCGACCCCGCGCCGCCCGCCGCCCGGCGGCGTCGCCGCCGGGGAGTGCGCGGGCCGGTCCGCGCGGGGGCTCGGCGACGACGGTGGCCTGCACCTGGCGCTGCGCCGCGTCGGCAGGAGGCCCTTCATGACAGACATCCACGCCGCGTCGGCCGCGACGGCTGGGCCGCTCCGGCCCCGAGCGCCGGGCCGCTTCCGCCATGAAACCGGGGATGCGCCGACTATGGAACAGGGGCGTGTCAGCCGGGCATCCGCGCCGCACCACCCACAAAGGACGAGCCAGGAAAGCCGGGCACGCCGAAGTGCCCAGACCGGTCAGTCCCAGGACCCCTGCGCCGGCGGCAGCCCGGCGATCTCCGCGAAGTCCTCCCGGGTCAGCCGCAGCTCCGCCGCCGCCGCGTTCTCCTCGACCCACCGGGTGTGCTTGGTGCCCGGGACCGGGATGACCCGGGGGCTCTGGGCCAGCAGCCAGGCCAGGGCGACCTGGGCCGGGGTGACCGACTCGCCGTGGCGGCGGGCGACGCGGCGCAGGCCGGCCACGATCGGCTGGTTGGCGGCCATCATCTCGGCGGTGAAGCGGGGGTGCCGGGCGCGCAGGTCGTCCGGCTCGAAGCCCTCGCCGGGGGTGAGCGTGCCGGTCAGGAAGCCGTTGCCCAGCGGCATCGCCGCGAGGAATCCGATGCCGCGCGCCTCGCACCACGGCAGCAGCGTGCGCAGCGCCTCCGGCGACCAGACCGACAGTTCGGCCTGCACCGCGCTCACCGGGAACACCTGCTGCACCCGCTCCAGCTGGCGGATGGTCGCGTCGTACAGCCGCGTCCCCGGCCGCCGGGCCGAGCGCGCGCCCACCGCGCACAGTCCCAGCGCCCGTACCTTGCCGGCCTGCACCAGCTCGGCCATCGCCCCCCAGGTCTCCTCCACCGGCACCTCGGGGTCCTCCCGGTGCAGCTGGTAGAGGTCGATGACATCCGTCTGCAGCCGGCGCAGCGAGGCGTCGCAGGCCCGCTTCACATAGCCGGGGCGGCCGTTGGCCACGATGTGCTGGTCGCCCACCAGCAGCCCGACCTTCGTCGACACGAACGCCTCGGCACGCCGCTCCTTCAACACCCGCCCCAGCAGCAGCTCGTTGGTGAACGGCCCGTACATGTCGGCGGTGTCCAGCAGCGTCGAGCCGAGGTCGAGCGCCCGGTGCACCGCCCTGAGCGACTCCTCGCCGCGCTGCTGTGACGTGCTGTAGGCCCAGCTCATCGGCATGCACCCGAGTCCGACGGCCCCCACCGCGAGCGCCGCCGCGCCGATCGTCCTGCGCTCCACCTGCTCGTGACCCTCCCTCTCCGGCCCCCCAACCTAACCTCTGGCCCTCGGGGCCCCTGACATAGCCTCGGGCCATGACTGCAGCAGACGTCTGGCTCCCGATCCCGCCGGAGGAGATCGAGGATCTTCCCGAGGGACCGCGCTACCGATTCTGGGACGGCGGCGAGGAGTTCCCCGCCGACCCCGCCGACTGCGCCTTCTACGTCGTGCCGTACATGAAGCCCAGCGGCATCGGCACCCGCCCGCTGCCGCGGATGACCTCGGTGCGGGTGGTGCAGACGCTGTCCGCCGGCATCGACCACGTGGAGCCGGGGCTGAAGGACCTGCCGCCCGGTGTGCGGCTGTGCAACGCCCGCGGGGTGCACGAGGCCAGCACCGCCGAGCTGACCCTCGCGCTGATCCTGGCCTCGCTGCGCGGCATCCCGGACTTCGTGCGGGCCCAGGAGCGAGGGGAGTGGCTGGGCGGATTCCGGCCCGCGCTCGCCGACCGGACGGTGCTCATCGTGGGCTACGGGTCGATCGGTGCGGCCATCGAGGACCGGCTCGCTCCGTTCGAGCTCGCGCGGGTGGCGCGCGTCGCGCGCTCCGCGCGCACCACGGAGCGCGGTCCGGTGCACCCGCTCACCGCACTGCCCTCGCTGCTGCCCGAGGCGGACGTCGTGGTGCTGTCCACGCCGCTGACCGAGGCCACCCGGCACCTGGTGGACGCCGGCTTCCTGTCCCGGATGAAGGACGGCGCCCTGCTGGTGAACGTGGCCCGCGGCGGGGTGGTCGACACCAAGGCCCTGCTCACGGAACTGGAGAGCGGCCGGATCACCGCGGCCCTGGACGTCACCGACCCCGAACCGCTGCCCGCCGGGCACCCCTTGTGGCGGGCGCCGGGCGTCCTCATCACCCCGCACGTCGGCGGACCCACCTCCGCCTTCCTGCCGCGCGCCAAGCGGCTGCTGGTGGACCAGTTGCGCCGTTTCCTGAACCACGAGGAGCTGCGCAACGTGATCCTGGTGACGGGAGCGGACACGCCGTAGCCGGATTGTCGCGTACTGTCCGTGTTTTCCCGGGGGCGATGGGTACTCATACATCTGTTGATCGTCACGCAGAGTAGAGAATCTATGTCCCTGAGTGACCAGACTGGTGTATCGTCCGGACAGGGGCTGCGCCACTGACCTGACGGCGCGGGGGACGACCAACGCAGATGTGAGGGGGGCGACGCGCGATGCACGGCCTATGGACGAGCGATCCGACGCGGCGGAACCGCCGGCGGGGACCCTGGCGTGCGGTCGCGCACAGCCGCGGCCGGATCACCGGCCGCCCCACCCGGCTGATCGGCCCGCACAGCCGCCCCCACCCGCTGCCCCGCAGACAGCGCGGCCGAAGGAGGCATGCCACGGTGCCCCGGGCTCCACGGGGTTCGGGGGCGCGGACCGGGAGGAGCCGGTGAGCGCGCCGACCCCCACACCCACGCTCGAAGGCGCGGCGCTCAGGCCGCACTCCCCGCCGGGAGCGCTGCTGCCCCGCCCGCCCGGTGACGGGCCCCGGAGCGGCCTGGTCCCGCAGCTCGTCCTCGCTCTCGTCTGCGCGGCCTACGCCGTCGGGGCCGCATGCGGCTGGGGCTCGGACCGACTCGCCCTGGTCATGGGGGACTTCGGGCTGAGCTCCGCGGCGGCCGCCGCCTCGGTCTCCTGTTTCGTCTACGCGCGCGGCCGCCGCACCCGGTTCCGGCCTGCCTGGCTGCTGTTCGGCATCTCCTCGGCCATGGCGGCCCTGGGCAACTTCGTCTGGGGCTGGTACGAGGTCGTCCTGGGCGAGCCCGTGCCCAGCCCCAGCTACGCGGATCTGTTCTTCCTGTGCTTTGCGCCGCCCGCCATCGTGGGCCTGCTGGTGTTCGCCAAGCGGCCCGTCACCAAGGCGGGCTGGGTCTGCCTCGCCCTCGACGCCTGGCTGATCGGCGGCTCGCTGCTCACTCTGGCGTGGAGCCTGGCGCTCGCCCAGGCCGCCCAGGAGGGCGGGCCGGACGTGGCGCACACGGCGCTCTCGCTGGCCTACCCGCTGCTCGACATCGCCCTGATCAGCATGGTGCTGGCGCTGCACTTCAGACGGTCGGCGGTCAACCGCTCCGCGGTCAACACCGCGATCGGCGCCCTGGCGCTCACCGTGCTCTGCGACGCCCTGTTCACCTCGCCGCTGCTGCACGAGGACTACCGCTCGGGGCAGCTGCTCGACGCCGGCTGGTTCGCGGGCTCGCTGCTGCTGGCGTACGCGCCGTGGACCGCGCCCCGGGACGGCGGCCGGCCCGAGGAGGAGCAGCACACCCGCGTGGTGCGCGGGCACGTGCCCGGCCAGCGCAGCGGACCGCACCCCCAGCCGCCCGCGCCCGCCGGCGAGCTGCGCTATCCGACCGCACGGCCCATCGCGGGCTCACTGGCCGCCCTCACGCCCTACCTGGCCGCGGCCGTGTGCACGCTGGGCATCCTCTACAACGTCCTCAACGGCCGCAGCGTCGACCGCGTGGTCCTGCTCACCGGCGGCACCGTGGTGCTCGCCCTCGTGGTGCGCCAGGGCATCATGCTGCTCGACAACATCACCCTCACCCAGGAACTGGCCCAGGCGGAGAACCACTTCCGCTCACTGGTGCAGGGCTCCAGCGACGTCATCATGATCGCCGCACCCAACGGCGTGCTGCGCTACGTCTCCCCGGCCGCCGCCGGGGTGTACGGCCGGCCCGCCGAGGAGCTGGTGGGCAGCGAACTGGCCAGCCTGATCCACCCCGAGGACCTGGGCTGCGTGGTGCACGAGGTGCGGCGCTTCCTCGCCGCCAGCCCCGTCGACGAGCCGACCACGCGCATCGAGTGCCGCTTCCGCTCCGGCGACGGCGGCTGGCTCAACGTGGAGTCGACGGTCAACCGCCATCACGGCGGCCTGATCTTCAACAGCCGGGACGTCACCGAGCGGGTGCGCCTGCAGGCGCAGCTGCAGCACAACGCCGAGCACGACCCGCTCACCGATCTGCCCAACCGCGCGCTGTTCACCAAGCGCGTCCAGCAGGCCCTCTCCGGCCGCCGCGCCTCCGACCGGGGCGCCGCCCTCAGAGGGACGGCCGTGCTCTTCATCGACCTCGACGGCTTCAAGGCCGTGAACGACACCATCGGCCACCAGGCCGGGGACGAGCTGCTCGTCCAGGCCGCCCGCAGACTCAAGGAGGCCGTCCGCAAGGGCGACACCGCCTCCCGGCTGGGCGGCGACGAGTTCGCGGCCCTGATCGTCGGCGACGGCGCCCGCGACCGGGACGCCCGCGAGGGTCACATCCTGGAGCTCGCCGACCGCCTCAGAGCCACCCTCTCCCAGCCCTACGTCATCGACGGCAACGATGTCCGCGTCAACGCCTCCATCGGCGTCGCCTTCGCCGAACCGGGCCTGGGCGCGGGGGAGTTGCTGCGCAACGCCGACCTGGCGATGTACCGGGCCAAGGCGGCGGGCAAGGGCCGGGTGGAGCTGTACCGGCCGCAGATGCAGCAGGACGTGGTGCGCAGGGCGGAGCTGGCCACCCGCCTGCGCTCCGCGCTGCACGACGGCGAGTTCGCCCTGCTGCACCAGCCGGTGGTGTGCCTGGAGGACGGCCGGATCACCTCGGTGAGCGCCCAGGCGCGCTGGAGATCCTCGCAGGGCGTGCTGTTCACCCCGGCGGAGTTCCTGCGGGTCGCCGAGGACACCGAGAAGACCGCCGAGCTGGGGCGCTGGGTGCTCCAGGAGGCTGTGGAGCAGGCCGCTGAGCGCCAGGCCACCGGAGTGGCCGTGCCCGTGGCGGTACGGATCGGCGCGCGGCGGCTGCTTGACCGGTCGCTGCCGCTCGGCTCGATCGAGGCGCTGCTGACCCGCCACGGGCTGCCGCCCGGCTCGCTGATCATCGAGCTGGCCGACACCGACCCGAGCGTCTGCTTCGACGAGCTGGAGCGCCGTCTCAACGCCCTCAAGCGGGTCGGCGTGCGGATCGCCCTGGACGGCTTCGGCAGCGGCTACGCGGCGATCACCGCCCTCAGACGGCTCCCGGTCGACATACTCAAGCTCGACCGCGGACTGATCGACGGCGTGGTGGAGTCGGCCCGGCTGCACAAGATCACCAGCGGGCTGCTGCGGATCGCCGGGGACCTCGGGCTGCAGTCGGTGGCCGACGGGCTGGATCTGCCCGACCAGGTGGCCGCGCTGCGCGCGATGGGCTGCACGCACGGGCAGGGCATGGCCTTCTCCGGGCCGCTGGACGAGTACCGGCTGCGCCGGGCGCTCACCACCGGCCACTACCCGGTGCCGCACGAGCCGGCCGAGCCCGCCCTCGCCGGCGGTGCCCACGCCGGGGTGTACTCCGCGGGGGTGAGTGCCGTGCTCAGGACGGGGACGACCCTCCGTTCACATAATGAGACTCCCGTCCCACCCACTTGACACCAGGTGTGTGCCGGGTGGAGGGTCAGTGCCATGCGCACCCGAATTCTCGTACTTGGACAGCGCGTCGGCTGACGCCGAGCCACCACCGCTCGGCGACTCGCACCCGGCGCGCTCCCCTCGCTTGCCTTTTGGCACGAGGGGTTTTTTGTTGCACCAGCACCTGTCGCACAGCCCGCGTACACCACGCAAACCTCGCAAAAACCCTCAGCATCGAGAAGAGAATGCCGATGACCGAGCAGGCCACCGGGGCCCATCACCCGCAGCCGCGGCCCCGATCCGGAGGACAGCAGTCCGCCCCCGTCGAGCACCTCACGGGCGCGCAGTCCCTCATCCGCTCTCTCGAGGAGGTCGGCGCCGACACGGTATTCGGCATCCCCGGCGGTGCGATCCTTCCGGCGTACGACCCGCTGATGGACTCCACCAAGGTGCGCCACGTCCTGGTCCGCCACGAGCAGGGCGCCGGCCACGCGGCCACCGGCTACGCGCAGGCCACCGGCAAGGTCGGCGTCTGCATGGCGACCTCGGGACCCGGCGCCACCAACCTGGTCACCCCGATCGCCGACGCGCACATGGACTCCGTCCCGCTGGTCGCGATCACCGGCCAGGTCGCCTCCCGGGCGATCGGCACGGACGCCTTCCAGGAGGCGGACATCGTCGGCATCACCATGCCGATCACCAAGCACAACTACCTCGTCACCAAGGCCGAGGACATCCCGCGGGTCATCGCGCAGGCGTTCCACATCGCCTCCACCGGCCGCCCCGGCCCGGTGCTGGTCGACATCGCCAAGGACGCCCTCCAGGCGCAGACCACCTTCTCCTGGCCGCCGGTCATGGACCTGCCCGGCTACCGGCCCGTCACCAAGCCGCACGCCAAGCAGATCCGGGAGGCCGCCCGGCTGATCACCTCCGCCAAGCGCCCCGTGCTCTACGTCGGCGGCGGAGTGATCAAGGCCGGCGCCACCGCCGAGCTGAAGGTCCTCGCAGAACTCACCGGAGCGCCCGTCACCACCACCCTGATGGCGCTCGGCGCATTCCCCGACAGCCACCCGCTGCACGTGGGAATGCCGGGCATGCACGGTTCGGTCACCGCCGTCACCGCGCTGCAGAAGGCCGACCTGATCGTCGCCCTCGGAGCCCGCTTCGACGACCGCGTCACCGGCAAGCTGGACAGCTTCGCCCCCTACGCCAAGGTCGTCCACGCCGACATCGACCCGGCGGAGATCGGCAAGAACCGCGCCGCCGACGTGCCGATCGTCGGTGACGCCCGCGAGGTCATCGCCGACCTGGTCCAGGCCGTGCAGAAGGAGCACGCCGAGGGCCGCAAGGGCGACTACACCGCCTGGTGGAACGACCTCAACCGCTGGCGCGAGACCTACCCGCTCGGCTACGACCAGCCCGAGGACGGCTCGCTGTCCCCGCAGCAGGTCATCGAGCGCATCGGCCAGCTCGCCCCGGAGGGCACGATCTTCGCCGCGGGCGTCGGCCAGCACCAGATGTGGGCCGCGCACTTCATCCAGTACGACAAGCCCGCCAGCTGGCTGAACTCCGGCGGCGCCGGAACCATGGGCTACGCCGTCCCCGCCGCCATGGGCGCCAAGGCCGGCGCCCCCGACCGCACCGTCTGGGCGATCGACGGCGACGGCTGCTTCCAGATGACCAACCAGGAGCTCACCACCTGCGCCCTGAACAACATCCCGATCAAGGTCGCCGTCATCAACAACGGCGCCCTCGGGATGGTCCGCCAGTGGCAGACCCTCTTCTACAACCAGCGGTACTCCAACACGGTCCTGCACTCCGGCCCGGACGACATCAACCCGGACGCCCGCGGCACCCGGGTCCCGGACTTCGTCAAGCTGTCGGAGGCCATGGGCTGCTACGCGATCCGCTGCGAGAACCCGGCCGACCTGGACAAGGTCATCGAGGAGGCCAACTCGGTCAACGACCGCCCGGTCGTCGTGGACTTCATCGTCCACGAGGACGCCATGGTGTGGCCGATGGTCGCCGCCGGCACCTCCAACGACGAGATCATGGCCGCCAGGGACGTCCGCCCGGACTTCGGCGACAACGAAGACGACTGAGCGAGGAAGAGCCACACACCATGTCCAAGCACACGCTCTCCGTCCTGGTGGAGAACACGCCCGGCATCCTCGCCCGGATCGCCGCCCTGTTCTCCCGCCGCGGCTTCAACATCGACTCGCTCGCCGTCGGCGTCACCGAGCACCCGGAGATCTCCCGCATCACCATCGTGGTGAACGTCGAGGACCTGCCGCTGGAGCAGGTCACCAAGCAGCTCAACAAGCTCGTCAACGTGCTGAAGATCGTCGAACTCGAGCCCGGGCAGGCGGTCCAGCGCGAACTCGTTCTGGTGAAGGTGCGCGCCGACAACGAGACGCGCTCCCAGATCGTCGAGATCGTCCAGCTGTTCCGCGCCAAGACCGTGGACGTCTCCCCGGAGGCGGTCACCATCGAGGCCACCGGAAGCAGCGACAAGCTGTCCGCGATGCTCAAGATGCTGGAACCGTACGGCATCAAGGAGCTCGTCCAGTCCGGCACCATCGCGATCGGCCGCGGCGCCCGGTCCATCACCGACCGCTCGCTGCGCGCCCTCGACCGCAGCGCCTGACCTTCGTACGGGCGGCCCGCTCTCCGCGACGCGGGCCGCCCGTATACCGAGATCCCGAGACGTCCCGTCCCCCCACCGTCATACGGTGGGACGCAACACCTGCACTCAAGGAGAGAACCCAAAGTGGCCGAGCTGTTCTACGACGCCGACGCCGACCTGTCCATCATCCAGGGCCGCAAGGTCGCGGTCATCGGTTACGGCAGCCAGGGCCACGCCCACGCCCTGTCGCTGCGCGACTCCGGCGTCGACGTGCGCGTCGGTCTGCACGAGGGCTCCAAGTCCAAGGTCAAGGCCGAGGAGCAGGGCCTGCGCGTGGTGACCCCGTCCGAGGCAGCCGCCGAGGCCGACGTCATCATGATCCTCGTCCCGGACCCGATCCAGGCCCAGGTCTACGAGGAGCACATCGCCCCCAACCTCAAGGACGGCGACGCGCTCTTCTTCGGCCACGGCTTCAACATCCGCTTCGGCTTCATCAAGCCCCCGGCCGGCGTCGACGTCTGCATGGTCGCCCCCAAGGGCCCGGGCCACCTGGTCCGCCGCCAGTACGAGGAGGGCCGCGGCGTCCCCTGCATCGCCGCCGTCGAGCAGGACGCCTCCGGAGGCGCCTTCGCGCTCGCGCTGTCCTACGCCAAGGGCATCGGCGGCACCCGCGCCGGCGTCATCAAGACCACCTTCACCGAGGAGACCGAGACCGACCTGTTCGGTGAGCAGGCCGTGCTCTGCGGCGGCACGGCCGCGCTGGTCAAGGCGGGCTTCGAGACCCTCACCGAGGCCGGCTACCAGCCGGAGATCGCCTACTTCGAGTGCCTGCACGAGCTGAAGCTGATCGTGGACCTCATGTACGAGGGCGGCCTGGAGAAGATGCGCTGGTCGATCTCCGAGACCGCCGAGTGGGGCGACTACGTCACCGGCCCGCGGATCATCACCGACGCCACCAAGGCCGAGATGAAGAAGGTCCTCGCCGAGATCCAGGACGGCTCCTTCGCCCGCAACTGGATGGAGGAGTACCACGGCGGTCTGAAGAAGTACAACGAGTACAAGAAGCAGGACTCGGAGCACCTGCTGGAGACCACCGGCAAGGAGCTCCGCAAGCTGATGAGCTGGGTGAACGAGGACGCCTGATCGTCCACTTCCCGTGGCGGCGCACCCGAGGCAGGGGCGCCGCCACGGGCTGCGCCCGGACCCTTCCGGAATGGAGCATCTCGTCCGGGTGATCCTTCCGAAGCGGCGTAAGACGAGCCCCTCGGCGCCACTACACTGCTGCATTAATACGCGTCAGGCCCACAGCGTCGTGCGTCTTCCACGCGGCAAGCATCCCTCCACCGCCAGCGGCCGTCGGGACGGCCGTCCGCATTGGACTTGTGAGGACTCACGTGAGCTCGAAACCCGTCGTACTCATTGCTGAAGAGCTGTCGCCCGCCACCGTCGACGCGCTGGGGCCGGACTTCGAGATCCGCCACTGCAACGGAGCCGACCGCGCGGAGCTGCTCCCGGCCATCGCCGACGTGGACGCGATCCTGATCCGCTCGGCCACCAAGGTCGACGCGGAGGCGATCGCCGCGGCGAACAAGCTCAAGGTCGTCGCCCGCGCCGGCGTCGGCCTGGACAACGTCGACGTCTCCGCCGCCACCAAGGCCGGCGTGATGGTCGTCAACGCCCCCACCTCCAACATCGTGACGGCCGCGGAACTCGCCTGCGGCCTGATCATCGCCACCGCGCGCAACATCCCGCAGGCCAACGCCGCGCTGAAGAACGGCGAGTGGAAGCGGAGCAAGTACACGGGCGTCGAGCTCGCCGAGAAGACCCTCGGTGTCGTGGGTCTGGGGCGGATCGGCGCCCTCGTCGCACAGCGGATGAGCGCCTTCGGTATGAAGGTCGTCGCCTACGACCCCTATGTGCAGCCCGCGCGGGCCGCGCAGATGGGCGTCAAGGTGCTGTCCCTGGACGAGCTGCTCGAGGTCTCCGACTTCATCACCGTCCACCTGCCGAAGACCCCCGAGACCATCGGCCTCATCGGCGAGGAGGCGCTGCGCAAGGTCAAGCCGAGCGTGCGCATCATCAACGCCGCCCGCGGCGGCATCGTCGACGAGCAGGCGCTGTACTCGGCGCTCAAGGAGGGCCGGGTCGCCGGAGCCGGCCTCGACGTGTACGCCAAGGAGCCCTGCACGGACTCCCCGCTGTTCGAGTTCGACCAGGTGGTGTGCACCCCGCACCTCGGTGCCTCCACGGACGAGGCGCAGGAGAAGGCCGGTATCGCCGTCGCCCGCTCGGTGCGGCTCGCCCTCGCCGGTGAGCTGGTCCCGGACGCGGTGAACGTCCAGGGCGGTGTCATCGCCGAGGACGTCAAGCCGGGCCTGCCGCTCGCGGAGCGCCTCGGCCGGATCTTCACCGCGCTCGCGGGCGAGGTGGCCGTGCGGCTGGACGTCGAGGTGTACGGCGAGATCACCCAGCACGACGTGAAGGTGCTGGAGCTGTCCGCCCTCAAGGGCGTCTTCGAGGACGTCGTCGACGAGACGGTCTCCTACGTCAACGCCCCGCTGTTCGCGCAGGAGCGCGGTGTCGAGGTGCGGCTGACCACCAGCTCCGAGTCGGCCGACCACCGCAATGTGGTCACCGTGCGGGGCACACTGGCCGACGGCGAGGAGATCTCGGTCTCCGGCACGCTGGCCGGGCCCAAGCACATCCAGAAGATCGTGGCGGTCGGGGAGTACGACGTCGACCTCGCGCTCGCCGACCACATGGTGGTGCTGCGGTACGAGGACCGGCCCGGTGTCGTCGGCACGGTGGGCCGCATCCTCGGCGAGGCAGGGCTGAACATCGCCGGTATGCAGGTCTCCCGGTCGACGGTCGGCGGTGAGGCGCTGGCGGTGCTGACGGTGGACGACACGGTGCCGGCGCCGGTGCTGAGCGAGGTTGCTTCCGAGATCGGGGCTACGTCGGCTCGGTCCGTGAATCTGGTCTAGGACCACGCGAGCGCCGGGTGAGTTCGAGTCGTTGCTCGACTCGCCCGGCGCTTTGCTGTGCTCAGGCGGCGATCCTGACGTCGTCCGTCTCCTTCTGATCCCTCTGATCCCTGACGCCCCGCAGTGACCTCGCCGCCAGTGCGGCTGCCGCAGTCAGAACGACCGCGCCCGCGATCGCCGCGCCCTGCATGCCGCTGGTGAAGGCCTCGCGAGCCGCCGTCGCCAGGGCGTCTCCCGCGCGCCCCGGGAGTTCGGCGGCCACGAGCGGTCCATTCGCGGCGCCCGGCGCGGGCGGGAGCGGGTGCGGAGGTTGCCGGATTCGTCATGCGAGCGAATGTACACGCGTCTTAAACGTTTGTATAGAACGCTTGTATAGAACGCATGTATAAGACGGGTGTGTGAACCGGGGTAGGGTGACGCCATGGGACACCGCGAGGATCTGCTCGAGGGCGCCAAGCGCTGCCTGCTTCAGAAGGGGTTCGTGCGCACCACGGCGCGCGACATCGTCCGTGAGTCCGGGACCAACCTGGCGTCCATCGGCTACCACTACGGCTCCAAGGACGCGCTGCTCGTGCAGGCCTACCTCGCCCTGGTCGCGGAGACGGGCGACGCCTTCGACCAGGGCAATCTGGACGACACCGAGCCCGGCTCCGTGGAGCGCTTCGAGCGTGTGTGGTCCAACATCATCGGCACCATGAAGCAGCCCTCCTCCGTGTGGCGGCTCAGCATGGAGGTCCTCGCCCTCGGCGACCGCATGCCCGAGGTGCGCGAAAGCCTCGCCCGCGCCCAGCGGGAGGCCGGGCGCGGGCTGGTGCCGCTGCTGATGGGCGGCACGGAGCAGGACGTCTCCGACGAGACCGCGGACACCGTGGGCGCGTTCTACGTCACCCTGATGACGGGCCTGATCGCCCAGTGGTCCTTCGACCCGGACTCCGCGCCGGAGGCCGGGCAGCTCGCCGCGGGCCTGCGCCGGGTGATCGAGGCGGCCCGCGCTACAGGCGGTTCGCCTTGAGCGCCATGTGCAGCAACAGGCGGTCCTCGCCGTCGTCCAGGTCCAGGCCGGTGAGCTGCTCGATGCGGGACAGGCGGTAGTACAGGGTCTGGCGGTGGATGCCCAGCTCGGCGGCGGTGCGGCCGGCCTGTCCGGCGCAGTCGAGATATACCTCGGCGGTGTGCGCCAGCTCGTAGTGGGCGGGGGAGAGCAGCGGGGTGACCGCGGGGTCCTGGGCCGCCTGCGGGGGCAGCGCGGTCAGCAGCCGGAAGGGGCCGATCGAGGCCCACTCGGTGACCGGGCCCAGCCGGGGCTCGGCCAGCGCCGCCCGGGCGGCGGCCGAGGCCTCCGCCCAGGCCGTGCCCAGCTCGGCGAGATCCGCCCGGGGCGGGGCGATACCGGCCGCCGGGGTGCCCTTGGCGCCCGGGGTGCCGCTCTGCCGGGCCCGCTCCAGCAGACGGGTGGCGGCGGTGCGCGCCGGGGCCAGCACATCGCTCGACCGCAGCCGCAGCAGCAGCGCCAGGGAGAGGGAGGTCGCGCCCCACGGCAGGGTGCACAGCGCCGTCGCACCCGGGATCGTCCGCACCGACGGGGCGTCGTCGGGGTCCGCCGAGGGCCAGGGGGCGACGCACAGCACCGTGTGCAGACCCTCCCCGCGGGGGCCCAGCGCCGTGCGCAGCTCGGCGACCGCCATGTCGCGCTGCCAGTCGCGCTCGGCGGTGAGCACCGCCCGCAGCTCGCGGGTCAGGTCGGCGCCGTGCTGGGCCTCGTCCGCGAGCAGCGCGCCGATCCGGGCGGTCACCTCCATCGCCGACGCCAGCTGCCGCTCGGTCGGGCCGGGGTCGTAGTCCAGCAGCCACACATAGCCGTGCACCACACCCCGATGGCGTACCGGGAGGCAGATGCGTCCCCGGTGCACGCCCGCCTCCGGGGTGCGCGGGATGCGGACCGGGCCGGTCGCGCGGGTGATGCCGAAGGACTCGAACCAGGCGCGCACCGCGGGCGTCGAACGCCGGGTCAGGATCGAGCGGGTGCGCACCGGGTCCAGCGCGGACGGATCGAGGTCGCCCTCGTCGTCGTACGCGCCGAAGGCGATCAGCTCGAAGTCGCGGTTCTCCAGCGTCGCCGGAGCGCCGAGCAGCTGGGAGATCTCGTCCACCAGCTCCTGGTAGTCACCCCTGTATTCGGACGTCACCCGGGCATTCTCCCGCAGGATCCCAGGGTCTTCATACATCTGTCTGAGATCTGCGGCACGGATGCGTGACAGCTGTCGATGGCCCACGATCGGAGTCATCCTTAGGTTTCACGGTGGTTCTCCGTGCCGTCCCCGGGCCGTCGGGTGCGGCCATCGACAGTTGTGGAGGTGCCCCGTGCTGGGTCCCGTGATTCTCGCCGCGTCGCGCAGCGACCGGATGCGACGCCTGATCTCGGCGGCCCCGGTGACCAAGCAGGTCGTCGACCGTTTCATACCCGGCGAGACCGTCGACGACATCCTGCCGATCGTCCAGGAGCTCACCGGCAAGGGCCTGGAAGTGACCCTCGACGTCGTCGGCGAGGACATCACGACGCCCGAGCAGGCCGCCGGCGCCCGCGACGCCTACCTGGAGCTGATCGACCGGCTCAAGCCGCTGAAGCTGGGTACCCGGGCGGAGATGTCGGTGAAGCTGTCGATGTTCGGCCAGGCGCTTCCCGGCGGTCACGAGCTGGCCCTCGCCAACGTCCGCCCCGTCGTCGAGGCCGCCGCCGAGATCGGCACCACGGTCACCCTCGACGCCGAGGACCACACCACCCTCGACTCGATGTTCGCCATCCACGAGGAGCTGCGGAAGGACTTCCCGCAGACCGGCTGCGTCATCCAGTCCTACCTCTACCGCACCGAACAGGACGCGCGCCGCCTCGCCGCGAACGGCTCTCGCGTACGGTTGGTGAAGGGCGCCTACAAGGAGCCCGCCGAGGTCGCCTTTCAGCAGAAGCACGAGATCGACAAGGCGTACGTACGCATCCTCAGGACGCTGATGGAGGGCGAGGGCTACCCGATGATCGGGTCCCACGACCCGCGCCTGATCACCATCGCCCAGGAACTCGCCCGCCGCGCCGGGCGAAAGCCCGGTGAGTACGAGTTCCAGATGCTCTACGGCATCCGCAGCGACGAGCACCTGCGCCTGGCCGCCGAGGGCCATCGCATGCGCGTCTACACGGCCTACGGCACCGACTGGTACGGCTACTTCATGCGCCGCCTGGCGGAGAAGCCGGCGAACCTGCGCTTCTTCGTCCGGTCGATGGTCAGCAAGGGCTGAGCCCGAACACCCGCTCAAGTCAAGGAGTTACGGAACCCATGGACGCTGTGACCCAGGTCCCCACCCCCGTCAACGAGCCGGTGCACGGCTACGCCCCCGGCTCGCCCGAGCGCGCCCGGCTGGAGGCCAAGCTCAAGGAGCTCGCCGAGAACCCCAGGGACCTCCCCTGCACCATCGGCGGTGAGAAGCGCCTCGGCGGCGGCGAGCCGTTCGAGGTGGTGCAGCCGCACAACCACAAGGCCGTCCTCGGCACCTTCCGGCACGCCACCCAGGCGGACGCCAAGGACGCCATCGACGCGGCGCTCGCCGCCGCGCCGGCCTGGCGCGCCATGTCCTTCGACGACCGCGCGGCGATCATCCTGCGCGCCGCCGAGCTGCTGGCCGGCCCCTGGCGCGAGACCATCGCCGCCGCCACCATGCTGGGCCAGTCCAAGACCGTCCAGCAGGCCGAGATCGACACCCCCTGCGAGCTGGTCGACTTCTGGCGCTTCAACGTGTACTACGCCCGGCAGATCCTCGCCGAGCAGCCCCCGGCCAACTCCCCGGGCGTGTGGAACCGCCTCGACCACCGCCCGCTCGAGGGCTTCGTCTACGCCATCACGCCGTTCAACTTCAGCGCCATCGCGGGCAACCTGCCCACCGCGCCCGCGCTGATGGGCAACGTCGTGGTGTGGAAGCCCGCCCCGACGCAGACCCTGGCCGCCGTCCTGCTCATGGAGCTGCTGGAGGAGGCCGGCCTGCCCAAGGGCGTCATCAACCTGCTCACCGGTGACGGCATCGAGGTCTCCAAGGTCGCCCTGGAGCACCGCGACCTCGCCGGCATCCACTTCACCGGCTCGACCAAGACCTTCCAGTACCTGTGGAAGACGGTCGGCAACAACATCGAGAAGTACCGCTCCTACCCGCGCCTGGTCGGCGAGACCGGCGGCAAGGACTTCGTCGTCGCCCACCCGAGCGCCGACCGCGCCGTGCTGAAGACCGCGCTGACCCGCGGTGCCTTCGAGTACCAGGGCCAGAAGTGCTCGGCCACCTCGCGCGCCTACATCCCGGCCTCCATCTGGAACTCCGGCTTCAAGGAGGAGTTCGCGGCCGAGGCCGACGGCATCGCCATGGGTGACGTCACCGACCTGTCCAACTTCATCGGCGCCGTCATCGACGAGCGGGCCTTCGCCAAGAACAAGGCCGCCATCGACCGCGCCAAGGAGGACCCCACCTGCACCATCGTCGCGGGCGGCACCTACGACGACTCGGTCGGCTACTTCGTCCGCCCGACCGTCATCGAGTGCACCGACCCGGAGAACGAGGTGTTCCGCACCGAGTACTTCGGCCCGATCCTCGCCGTGTACGTCTACGAGGACGACAAGTACGACGAGATGCTGACGCAGATGGAGTCGGTCTCCGACTACGCGCTCACCGGCTCGGTCATCGCCAACGACCGCGCCGCGGCGGCCTACACGATGGAGAAGCTGCGCTACGCGGCCGGCAACTTCTACATCAACGACAAGTCCACCGGCGCCGTGGTCGGCCAGCAGCCCTTCGGCGGCGGCCGCGCCTCCGGCACCAACGACAAGGCGGGCGCCCCGCAGAACCTGATGCGCTGGACGCTGACCCGCGCCATCAAGGAGACGCTGGTCCCGCCGACCGACTACACCTACCCGCACATGGGCTGACGGCCGCACGTGGGCTGACACCCTCCGATCCCGGACGGGCCAGGTCTCTCCCCCGGACCTGGCCCGTCCGCCCCTCCGGGCCCGGCCGCGCGCCGGGTCCGTTCGTCTGTCCGGGACCAGGCACCCGTGGTGTGTCCGGGGCGGGCACGCATCCGCTCCGTCCGCTTGTCCGGATCCTTCGCCCGTTGTCCGGATCCCTCCGCCCGTCCGGTCGGAAGGGGATCAGCGGTCCGATACTGGCCGCATGACCGTCTGGCTGCGCACCGCCCACACCGCCGACCTCGCCCCCGCCGAACTCGACGGGGTGCGGTCCCTTTTGACCGACGCCTTCGACGGCGACCTCGGCGAGGAGGACTGGGAGCACGCGCTGGGCGGCCTGCATGTGCTGGCCCACGACGCGTCCGGCCTCGCCGCCCACGGCTCCGTGGTGATGCGGCGGGTGCGGCACCGGGAGCGGTGGCTGCGCGTCGGGTACGTCGAGGCCGTGGGGGTACGCCGGGACGTGCGGCGGACCGGGCTCGGCGGCCGGGTGATGGCGGAGCTGGAGCGGATCGTCGACCGGGCGTACGACGCCGGAATGCTGTCCGCCGGCGACGAGGGCGCCCTGCTGTACCGGGCGCGCGGCTGGCAGCTGTGGGACGGACAGATCTTCGGGCTCGGCCGCGAGGGGGTGGTCCGGCTGGCCGAGGAGGAGGGCTGCACCTTCGTCAGGCCCGCGCTCGCGGGCCCGCTCGACCCCGCTCACGAGTTGGTGTTCGACTGGCGCGACGGCGATGTGCTCTGAGCGTTTGCGCAGGTCAGGGGTGTGTGAGGGACCCCACTGTCTCAGATAGTAGGAAGTCCGACTAATTGTGGAGACAGAAGCGGGGCGCTCCTCTAGCTTTGTAGAAGCCGAACGTCTCGCTCGATCAAGCGATGGCGGTCCGGGCCGGACCCCGTGCAGGCAACCCCTGCGGTCCCCTTGGCCCGCCGCCCCTTCCGGCGTCTCGAACCTCTGTTTTCCGCATTCCGCGCACTCCGCCTGTGCTTAGCGTTTCTCGAAGGAGTCGATCCCTCATGGCCGAGACGACCGTCCGCCGCCGCGTCCGCCACACCCGCTCCTCCAGCGAGTCCGACCGCCAGAACGCCGCCGCCGCGCTGCAGCGCGCCCTCGACCGCCGCGACAACGGGGGCTCCACGGGCCACTGACACGTGCATGTCCGCATGGCGGACATGCAATGTCATCACGTGGGACGAGGAGTAGGGTGCCCGCATGTCTCGCAGCATCGATCTCGCAGTGATCCCCGGTGACGGCATCGGCCAGGAGGTAGTGGCCGAAGGCCTGAAGGTCCTCTCCGCCGTCCTCCCGCAGGATGTGAAGCTGGAGACCAAGGAGTACGACTTCGGCGCCCGCCGCTACCACGCCACCGGCGACACCCTCACCGACGCCGACCTGGAGCAGCTCAAGCAGCACGACGCCATCCTGCTCGGCGCCATCGGCGACCCCAGCGTCCCCTCCGGCGTCCTCGAGCGCGGCTTCCTGCTCAAGCTCCGCTTCGCCTTCGACCACCACGTCAACCTGCGCCCGTCGAAGCTCCTCCCGGGCGTGGCCACGCCGCTCGCCGGGCAGCCCGAGATCGACTTCATCGTCGTCCGCGAGGGCACCGAGGGCCCCTACACGGGCAACGGCGGCACCATCCGCAAGGGCACCCCGCACGAGGTCGCCACCGAGGTCTCCGTCAACACCGCCTTCGGTGTCGAGCGCGTGGTCCGCGACGCCTTCGAGCGCGCCCAGGCCCGCCCGCGCAAGAAGCTCACCCTGGTCCACAAGAACAACGTGCTGACCTTCGCCGGCCACCTGTGGACCAACATCTTCAACAAGGTGGCCGAGGAGTACCCGGAGGTCACCACCGACTACATCCACGTCGACGCCGCGACGATCTACCTCGTCACCGACCCCGGCCGCTTCGACGTGATCGTCACCGACAACCTCTTCGGCGACATCATCACCGACCTCGCCGCGGCCGTCTCCGGCGGCATCGGCGTCGCGGCCTCCGGCAACATCAACCCCAGCCGCGAGTTCCCGTCCATGTTCGAGCCGGTGCACGGCTCGGCCCCGGACATCGCCGGCCAGGGCAAGGCCGACCCCACCGCGACGGTCCTGTCCGTCGCCCTGCTGCTGCGCCACCTCGGCTACGACACCGAGGCCGACCGCATCGAGCAGGCCGTCTCCGCCGACCTCGCGGAGCGCGGCGCCCTGCCCGCCCGCAGCACCTCCGAGATCGGCGACGCGCTCGCCGTACGCGTAGCGGGCTGACCGGCGCGCGTTCCACTTCCCTCCGTAAGGCGAAGCCGCCGGGACGCACCCGGCGGCTTTCGCATGCCCGAGCCGGGTGCCACCATTCGACCACCGGGCCGCATTCCCCCCGTTCCGCCCGCGAGCGCCCCCGGGCGATAATCGAACGCGGAGCCGCGGAATGAGGGAATGCTCGGACGTCCTAGCATCGGCCACCGGCCGTGGGGGCGTGTGCGCGGCCCGTCACTACAACTCGGTGAAGGACTACCACTCATGACGACGCCCACGATCGAGCTCAAGCCCTCCGCCCACCCTCTCTCGGACGCGGAGCGGGAGGCGATCCTGGCCAACCCGGGATTCGGCCGCCACTTCACCGACCACATGGTGACGATCAAGTGGACCGAGGGGCGCGGCTGGCACGACGGCCAGCTCGTCCCCTACGCGCCGATCCAGCTCGACCCGGCGACCACCGTGCTGCACTACGCGCAGGAGATCTTCGAGGGGCTGAAGGCCTACCGCCAGCCCGACGGCTCGGTCGCCACCTTCCGGCCCGACCAGAACGCCGAGCGCTTCCAGCGGTCCGCGCGGCGGCTCGCCATGCCGGAGCTGCCGGTCGAGACGTTCATCGAGGCGTGCGACGCGCTGGTGAAGCAGGACAAGGCGTGGGTGCCGGCGCACGGCGGCGAGGAGTCGCTCTACCTGCGCCCGTTCATGATCGCCACCGAGGTGGGGCTCGGTGTGAAGCCGGCCAACGAGTACCTGTTCCTGGTGATCGCCTCGCCGGCCGGGGCGTACTTCCCCGGTGGTGTGAAGCCGGTCTCCATCTGGGTGTCCGAGGACCGGGTGCGGGCCGTGCCGGGCGGCATGGGCGCGGCCAAGACGGGCGGCAACTACGCGGCGTCGCTGCTCGCGCAGGCGGAGGCGGCGGCCAAGGGCTGCGACCAGGTGTGCTACCTCGACGCGGTGGAGCACAAGTGGGTCGAGGAACTCGGCGGCATGAACCTGTACTTCGTGTACGGGGACAAGATCGTCACGCCCACGCTGACCGGCTCGATCCTGGAGGGCGTCACGCGTGACTCGCTGCTCACCGTGGCCCGGGACCTCGGGTACGAGGCGGTCGAGGAGCGGGTGTCCGTGGAGCAGTGGCAGCGGGACTCGGAGAACGGGAGCCTGACGGAGGTGTTCGCCTGCGGCACGGCGGCGGTGATCACTCCGGTCGGGACGGTCAAGCGGGCCGGGGCCGAGTGGCAGCAGTCGGGCGGGGAGCCGGGTGAGGTGACCCTGCGGCTGCGGAGCGCGCTGCTGGATATTCAGCGGGGGACGGCCGAGGACAAGCACGGGTGGATGCACCCGCTGGGCTGAGCGGCGTTGCTGGGGGCTCCGCCCTCAGACCCCCGGTTCTCTGCCCACCCCGCCACCCGACTCGGTGGGTGGAGGGGTGGGCGTTTCGGTTTCTGAGTACTTCGTCGGTGGCGTCAGCCGACGAGCTGGTCGGCCGGTACCGGTTCGGTCGGGCGGGGAGTCGCCCGGCGGGACGAGGTCGTCAGCAGGTACGTCAGGCCGCCGGTGACGGCGGAGAGGACGAAGCTGCAGTCCACGCCGCCGGTGAGGGGCAGCAGCGGGCCCTCGTAGGACGGCAGGGACACGGACAGGACGCCGACGACCGCGCCCGTCGCCCAGGAGAACGTGGCCGGCAGGTTCCAGCCGCCGCGGTACCAGTAGATGCCGCCCCGTGAGCGGCGGTTGAAGACCTGGAGGGCGTCCGGGTCGTAGACGCCGCCGCAGCGGACGTGGCCGATCAGGGTGATGACGGCCCACGGCGTGCCGATCGCGGTGAGCAGCAGGACGAAGGAGGTCATCGCGTCCTGGGCCGTCGAGCCGTAGTGGCCGAGGAAGACACACGCGGTGGCCACGACGGCGACGATGCAGGTGGCCGTCGCCCGGGACGCGCGCGGGACGATCGCGTCCAGGTCCAGGCCCATCGAGTACAGCATCAGACCCGCGTTGCCGACCGAGCCCGCCGAGGCGGCGAGCAGCAGCGGCAGCAGGTACCAGCCCGGCGCGGCGTCCACCAGCGGTCCCGCGTAGTCCAGGGCCGCGCCGGCCGCGTACGCCGTGAACGTGCCGAAGAGCTGGGGGACCAGCAGGCCCAGCATCAGGCCCAGCCAGGTCGCGTGCAGCACCCGCCGGGAGGAGTGGCGGGCCGGGGAGATGTAGCGGGTGTAGTCGCCGAGCAGGGTGATGAAGGCGATCGGCCCGGACAGGCCCGCCGCCACGGCGGCCAGCAGCCAGGTGGGCCAGAAGCCGTCCAGCAGGTAGCCGCCGGTCTCCGGGAGCGCGGCGGTGGTGAAGTCGGGTGCGTAGGCGATCAGGCCCAGGACCAGCAGGAGCGTCATGCCGATGGCGAGGGCCCGGGACATGGCCAGCAGCACCCGGTAGCCGTACACCGCGCCCGCCACGGTCGCCGCCGCGAGCAGGCCGTAGACCACGGCGTACGAGGTGTCACCGGCCGGCATCCCGGACATCCGGCCGAGCACCGCCACCATCACATCGCCTCCGATCCACACCGTCAGCGCGGTGTAGCCGAGGGCCAGCAGGAGTCCCACGACCGAGCCGACCAGCCGTCCGCGCACCCCGAACTGGGCGCCGGAGGAGGTGGACAGGTTGGTCGCGGTGCGCAGGGAGATCAGCGCCAGGGGCGCCGTGAGCAGGGTGCCCACCACCGTGCCCGCCACCACCGAGCTGACCGAGGCCCACCAGTCGAGACCGAAGGACGGCGGGAGCCAGCCGAAGACGATCACGCCCAGGCAGAGGTTGGAGCCCAGCAGGATCGACACCAGATCGCGCGGCCCGCTGGTGCGTTCCTCCTCGGGGATGGTGTCGACCCCGCGCTGTTCCATCGGCATTGCTGGTCTCCTTCGACGGTCGCCGCACTGCCGCGGCAGGACGTTTGAGCAACGCTCAATGTGACTCCGGCCCTGGCTTCGCGTCAATGGTTGGAAAGCTGAAAACTTGGGTTTAGAGTGACGCTCAAATTTGTGGAGCAGGGAGGTGCGCCGTCGTGCGACTGACACCCACCGAGCGGGACCGGCTGCTGCTGTTCTCGGCCGCCGAGCTCGCCCGGGCCCGCCGGGCGCGCGGACTGCGGCTCAACGTGCCGGAGGCGACCGCGCTGATCGCCGACACCGTGTGCGAGGCCGCCCGCGACGGCGCCCGCCTCGCCGAGGCGATCGGGCGCGCCCGGTCCGTGCTCGGACCGGACGACGTGCTGCCAGGGGTCGCGGACGTGGTGACCGAGGTGCAGGTGGAGGCGGTTTTCGACGACGGCTCCCGCCTCGCGGTGGTCACCGATCCGATCGGCGACCGGACCGGTGGTCCGGCCGGCGGCTCGCTGGGGCCGGACGCGCCCGGTGCGCTGCTGCCCGGGCCCGAGCATCCCGAGCCGGAGGCGTCGGTGCGGATCACCGTCACCAACACCGCCGCGGTGCCGGTCTCGGTCACCTCGCACTTCCACTTCTTCGAGGCCAACCCGCGGCTCGACTTCGACCGTGAGCGGGCCTACGGCATGCACCTCGCCGTACCGGCCGGCTCCTCGGTGCGCTTCGGGCCGGGGGAGAGCGCCGAGGTGGGGCTGGTGCCGATCGGCGGCGAGCGGATCGCCCACGGCTTCGCCGGCCTCGTCGACGGGCCGCTGGACGCACCGGGAGCCAAGGAGGAGGCCCTGCGCCGGGCCGCCGCCTGCGGATATCTGGGGGTCCCCGAACGCTTCGGGCGCCCGGCGGCCGACGCAGAGGAGGCCGGCCGATGAGCCGCCCCGGAGGGCACCCCGCCGAGGCCCGCCGCCTCACCCCGTACGAGTACGCCGCCACGCACGGCCCCCGCGCCGGTGACCGGATCCGGCTCGGCGACTCGGGGCTGACCGTCCGCGTCGAGTCCGACTCCCAGCGCCACGGGGACGAGTTCCTCGCCGGGTTCGGCAAGACCGCCCGCGACGGACTGCATCTGAAGGCCGCCGCCGTGCGCGAGACCTGCGACGTCGTGATCAGCAACGTCGTGGTGATCGACGCCGTTCAGGGCGTCCGCAAGGCGTCCATCGGCATCCGCGCGGGCCGCATCTGCGCCATCGGGCGGGCCGGTAACCCGGACACCCTGGACGGCGTGGACGTCGTCGTCGGCACCGGCACCTCGATCGTGTCCGGCGAGGGACTCATCGCCACCGCCGGGGCCGTCGACACCCATGTGCATCTGCTGTCGCCGCGCATCATGGAGGCCTCGCTCGCCTCCGGGGTGACCACGATCATCGGGCAGGAGTTCGGGCCCGTGTGGGGCGTGGGCGTCAACTCGCCCTGGGCGCTCGGGCACGCCTTCAACGCCTTCGACGCCTGGCCGGTCAACATCGGCTTCCTGGGCCGGGGTTCCTCCTCCCGCCCGGCGCCGCTGGTCGAGGCGCTGGCCGAGGGCGGGGCGTGCGGCTTCAAGGTGCACGAGGACATGGGCGCCCACACCCGGGCGCTGGACACGGCGCTGCGCGTGGCCGAGGAGCACGACGTCCAAGTGGCCCTGCACAGCGACGGGCTGAACGAGTGCCTGTCCGTGGAGGACACCCTGCGGGTGCTGGAGGGCCGGACCATCCACGCCTTCCACATCGAGGGCTGCGGCGGCGGGCACGTCCCGAACGTGCTGAGGATGGCGGGCGTGGAGAACGTCATCGGCTCCTCCACCAACCCCACGCTGCCGTTCGGGCGGGACGCGGTCGCCGAGCACCACGGCATGATCGTGTCCGTCCACGACCTCAAGCCCGACCTGCCGGGCGACGCCGCCATGGCCCGCGACCGGATCCGGGCCGGGACCATGGGCGCCGAGGACGTCCTGCACGACCTGGGCGCCATCGGCATCACCTCCTCGGACGCGCAGGGCATGGGGCGGGCCGGTGAGACCGTGCGCCGCACCTTCGCCATGGCCGGGAAGATGAAGGCCGAGCGCGGCGGACCGGACGAGCACGACAACGAGCGCGTGCTGCGCTACCTGGCCAAGCTCACCATCAACCCGGCCATCGCCCACGGCCTGGCGCACGAGGTCGGCTCCCTCGAGGTGGGCAAGCTCGCCGACATCGTGCTGTGGCGGCCGGAGTACTTCGGGGCCAAGCCGCAGCTCGTCCTCAAGGCCGGTTTCCCCGCCTATGGCGTCACCGGCGACCCCAACGCGGCCACCGACACCTGCGAACCCCTTGTCCTGGGGCCGCAGTTCGGGGCGCACGGCGCCACCCCGGCCGACCTCTCCGTGGCGTTCGTCGCCAGGGCCGCCCTGGAGCAGGGGAACGACACCCTGCCGACCCGGCGCCGGCGGGTCGCCGTACGCGGCACCCGCGGGATCGGGCCCGCCGACCTGCTGCTCAACACCCGTACCGGACAGGTCGACGTCGACCAGCGCACCGGGCTGGTCACGCTGGACGGAGAACCGCTGCGCTCCGAGCCCGCCGAGTCCGTCTCCCTCAACCGCCTGTACTTCCTCTGACGCTCCACCTCCTCCGAGGCTCCACTGCCTTGGAGACCCACGCACGACCCTGCGGACCCATGAATTCGAGGACCCCCATGAACCCGAGGACCCACGCATGAACACGCCCGCCGCCGACGGATTCCGCATGCCCCCGGAATGGGCCCCGCACGAGCGCACCTGGATGGCCTGGCCCGGCCCCAACCACACCTTCTCCGACCCCGGGGAGCTGGCCGCCGCCCGCGCGGCCTGGGCCGCGGTGGCCCGCGCGGTCCGCCGGTTCGAACCGGTCACGGTGGTGTGCGGCCCCGGCCAGGCGGCCGGGGCGCGGGCGCTGCTGGGCGAGGGGATCGACACGGTGGAACGCGAGCTGGACGACGCCTGGATGCGCGACATCGGCCCGACCTTCCTCACCGACGGCTCGCGTCTCGCGGCCGTCGACTGGACGTTCAACGGCTGGGGCGCCCAGCCGTGGGCCCGCTGGGAGCACGACGCCAAGATCGCCGCCCATGTCGCCGATCTCGCGGGGGCGCAGACCTACACCTCCCGCCTGGTCAACGAGGGCGGCGGCATCCATGTGGACGGCGAGGGCACCGTGCTGCTCACCGAGACGGTGCAGCTGGGCCCGGAGCGCAACCCCGGCTGGACCCGCGAGCAGGTGGAGGCGGAGATCCACGCCCACCTGGGCACCCGCAAGGCCATCTGGCTGCCGCGCGGACTCACCGGCGACTATCCGCCGTTCGGCTACGGGACGCTCGGACATGTCGACATCGTGGCCGCCTTCGCCCGGCCCGGCGTGGTCGTCGCCCACCGCCAGCCGGACCCGGCGCACCCCGACCACCAGGTGACCGAGGAGGCCATCGGCATCCTCAGGTCCGCCACCGACGCCCGGGGCCGCCGCCTGGAGGTCGTCGAGGTGCCCGCCCCGACCGTCCTGGAGGCCGACGGCCACTGGGCCGACTACTCCTACATCAACCACTACCTGTGCAACGGAGGCGTGGTCCTGTGCGCCTTCGACGACCCCCGTGACGAGACGGCCGCCGGCATCTTCCGCCGGCTGCACCCGGGCCGGACCGTGACCCTGGTGGACGCGCGTACGATCTTCGCGGGTGGCGGGGGCATCCACTGCATCACCCAGCAGCAGCCGAAGATCTAGAACATCCGGGAGCAGGGCATGGCCGGTGGGCGCAGACAGGCTCCGCCGCGCGAGGACGTGCTCGCCGCCGCCATGGAGATGATCGCCGAGCGCGGCCTGGAGAAGCTCACCATGGCCGCGCTCGGCCGCACGGTCGGCATGAGCAGCGGGCATCTCGTCTACTACTTCCACAGCAAGGACGAGCTGCTGCTGCAGACCCTGGAGTGGAGCGAGGGCCGCCTGGGCGCCGCCCGCTCCCGCCTGCTCGCCCGCGCCGCACCCGCCCGCGAACGCCTCGACGCCTACGTCGACCTGTACGTCCCCGACGGCCACCGCGACCCGCACTGGACGCTGTGGCTGGAGGTCTGGAACCGCTCGCAGAACGCCGACGACGACGCCCGCGACCGGCAGGCGGCCATCGAGGGCGCCTGGCACCGCGATCTGGTCGCGCTGCTCGCCGAGGGCATCTCGCGCGGCGAGTTCCGCCGGGTCGACCCCGACCGCTACGCCGCCCGGCTGCGCGCCCTGCTCGACGGCCTCTCCATCCATGTGGCGATCGGGCTGCGCGGCACCGACCGGCCCCAGGTCCTCGGCCACGTACGGGAGTTCCTCGAGGAGACGCTGCTCGCAGACGCTTGAGAGGCCGCCCGGGTTGTACGTAATACGTCCGATTGACCCGGCGGCGGGCGGTGCTCGTCGGGCTGGTCGCGGGAGCGCTGACGCTGGTGACGCTTGCGCCGGCCATGGCCGCCCCCGAGCCGCGGACGCACATCGGCTTCAGCAGCGGCTCGTCCCAGCTCGTCGCCGGTGACACCAACGGCAGCGTCGACGGGTTCCTGCGCCGGCTGCGCTGACCACCCACCGCCCGCATCCTGAGACAGCCGGGGAGCGCGGGGGCGGATTGTGCCAGACTGCCCCCGTGCTCTCGTTCGCCACGATTATTGGCAGCAGGCGCGCCGGTCCGCAGTGACCGTCACGTACGACACCGTACGGGCGGACACCGTCGTCCTCGACCCGCGCGCAGACCTCTCGCACCCGCGAGAGGTTTTTCTGTTTCCCGGCCCCACCCACCGCCGGGAGGCGAGCGCGAGGGACCATGGGGGGACGGTGGAGCCGGTCATTCCGGTAGACCGAGATCCAACTTCAGGAGCCTTCAGACCATGACCGCAACCAGCGAGCTCGACGACTCGTTCCACGTCTTCGACACCACTCTGCGCGACGGCGCCCAGCGCGAGGGCATCAACCTCACGGTCGCCGACAAGCTGGCCATCGCCCGGCACCTGGACGAGTTCGGCGTGGGCTTCATCGAGGGCGGCTGGCCGGGCGCCAACCCTCGGGACACCGAGTTCTTCGCCCGCGCACGGC
This sequence comes from Streptomyces thermospinosisporus, assembly GCF_039526425.1. Classification (NCBI taxonomy): domain Bacteria; kingdom Bacillati; phylum Actinomycetota; class Actinomycetes; order Kitasatosporales; family Streptomycetaceae; genus Streptomyces; species Streptomyces thermospinosisporus. Next base: position 21,840 of record NZ_BAAAIZ010000077.1, on the reverse strand, counting down.
AGGAGATCGAGTTCCAGCACGCCCAGCTGGTCGCCTTCGGGTCCACCCGCCGCGCGGGCACCACCGCCGCCAAGGACCCGCAGGTCAAGGCGCTGCTGGAGTCCGGCGCCCCGGTCATCACCCTGGTCGCCAAGTCCCATGACCGGCATGTCGAGCTCGCCCTGCGCACCACCCTCGAGGAGAACCTGGAGATGGTCCGCGACACCGTCTCCCACCTGCGCGCCCAGGGCCGCCGGGTGTTCGTCGACTGCGAGCACTTCTTCGACGGCTACCGCGCCAACCCCGAGTACGCCAAGAAGGTCGTCCGCACCGCCGCCGACGCCGGCGCCGACGTGGTGGTCCTGTGCGACACCAACGGCGGCATGCTCCCCGCCCAGATCCAGGCCGTGGTCTCGACCGTGCTCGCCGACACCGGCGCCCGCCTCGGCATCCACGCCCAGGACGACACCGGCTGCGCGGTCGCCAACACCCTGGCCGCCGTCGACGCCGGCGCCACCCATGTGCAGTGCACCGCCAACGGCTACGGCGAGCGGGTCGGCAACGCCAACCTGTTCCCGGTGGTGGCCGCGCTGGAGCTGAAGTACGGCAAGAAGGTGCTGCCCGAGGGCCGGCTGCGCGAGATGACCCGCATCTCCCACGCCATCGCCGAGGTCGTCAACCTCACCCCCTCCACCCACCAGCCCTACGTCGGCCTCTCCGCCTTCGCGCACAAGGCCGGGCTGCACGCCTCCGCCATCAAGGTCGACCCGGACCTGTACCAGCACATCGACCCCGAGCAGGTCGGCAACACCATGCGGATGCTGGTCTCCGACATGGCCGGACGCGCCTCCGTCGAGCTCAAGGGCAAGGAGCTCGGCATCGACCTCGGCGACGACCGCGAGCTGGTCGCCCGGGTTGTCGAACGGGTCAAGGAGCGCGAGCTCGAGGGCTACACCTACGAGGCCGCCGACGCCTCCTTCGAGCTGCTGCTGCGCGCCGAGGTCGAGGGCAAGCCGCTGAAGTACTTCCAGGTCGAGTCCTGGCGCGCCATCGTCGAGGACCGCCCCGACGGCAGCCACGCCAACGAGGCCACGGTGAAGCTGTGGGCCAAGAGCGAGCGCATCGTGGCCACCGCCGAGGGCAACGGCCCGGTCAACGCCCTCGACCGCGCCCTGCGGGTCGCCCTGGAGAAGATCTACCCGCAGCTCGCCAAGCTGGAGCTGGTCGACTACAAGGTGCGCATCCTCGAGGGCAAGCACGGCACCCAGTCCACCACCCGGGTGCTGATCTCCACCTCCGACGGCGCGGGGGAGTGGTCCACGGTCGGCGTCGCGGAGAACGTGATCGCCGCGTCCTGGCAGGCCCTGGAGGACGCCTACACCTACGGCCTGCTCCGCGCGGGCGTCGCACCGGCCGGGTAACCGGCCCGGGCGCTCGGGCATCCGGTCCCGGCGGGGCGGGCGGCGCAAGTTCCCGCCGGGAGGTATGTCCGTTTGTGTACCGGTTCGGGTAGCTTCGAACATATGAAGGCCGCACCGGTGCGTACCCTCGTACGCCTTTTGATCGTGCCGATCGCCGCCGCGCTGGCGGCGCTGCTGGCCGGTGCGCCGGGTGCGCATGCGGCCACCGACGACCTCTCGGCCGTCGCCGCCGGGCTGCGCGAGAGTCCCGTCTACGTGGATCCCGGGGCCCGGGACATCCTGTCGGCGTCGGACGCCGAGGCCCTCGCCGGCAAGATCGAGGACGCCGGCAAGCCCGTCTTCGTCGCCGTCCTCCCGGCCGACTTCCCGACCGGCGACCAGTTCTGGCGCGAGCTGCGCACCGAGACCGGCATCACCGGCCTGTACGGGGTCCGGCTCGGCGACCGCTTCGACGCCCGCGCCGACAGCAGCGTGCTGAGCAACCAGGGCGTGCAGAACCTGGTCGCCTCCGTGCAGGACGCCGGCGACGCCAAGGCCCAGCTGAACGACTTCGTCGACAGCGCGCTGCGCAACCTCGGCGGTTCGGCGCCGGGCTCCTGGGACCAGGGCGGCGGCGTGGACGTCCCGGTCGGCGGCCTGATCACCACCGGTGCGCTGCTCGCCGCGGGCGGTGCGGGCGCCTACGCCGTGGCCCGCCGCAACCGGCGGCGCCACGAGGAGGAGCAGCGGGCCGCGCTGGAGAGGCTGCGCGTGGTGGTCGACGAGGACATCACCGCCTTCGGCGAGGAGCTGGACCGGCTCGACTTCCACCCCGGCGAACCGGGTGCCGACGACGCGATGCGCGCCGACTACGAGCGCGCGCTGGACGCCTACGAGCAGTCCAAACGGCTGATGGAGCAGGTCCGCAAGCCGGAGGACGTGCGGGCGGTCACCCAGGCCGTGGAGGACGGCCGCTTCGCCCTGGCCTGCCTCGCCGCCCGCCGCGAGGGCCGCGACCTGCCCGAGCGGCGCCCGCCCTGCTTCTTCGACCCGCGTCACGGCCCCTCGGTCGCCGACGCGCCCTGGACTCCGCCGGGCGGTGCCGAGCGCGAGGTCCCGGTCTGCGAGGCCGACCGCGTCCGCCTGGCCGAGGGCCGGGACCCGGCGGTCCGCGAGGTCGACACCGAGTACGGACGCCGCCCCTACTGGGAGGCGGGCCCGGCCTACGGCCCCTGGGTGGGCGGCTACTTCGGCGGCGGCATCCTGCCCGGCCTGCTCATCGGCACCATGCTCGGCAACATGATGGCCGGCTCCGCCTACGCGGCCGACTACGGCGCCGGCTACGGCGACTTCGGCGGCTACGAGGGCGGCGACGTCTCCGGCGCGGACTTCGACGGCGGCGACTTCGGCGGCGGCTTCGGCGGAGGTTTCGGAGGGGGCGACTTCGGCGGCGGCGGTGACTTCGGGGGCGGATTCTGAGGCTTCCCGCAGTTGCCGGGCGCCCACACACCGAGCGCCCGCCCTTCCTCACGGGGAGTGGGAGGGGCGGGCGCGCTCAGAATGCCCGGTCCCGGGCGGCGGGACCGGGCGATCCGGTCAGGCCTTGCGGATCGCCGAGATGTCGAAGTTCAGCTTGATCTTGTCCGAGACCAGGACACCGCCCGTCTCCAGCGCCGCGTTCCAGGTCAGACCCCAGTCGGAGCGCAGGATCTCGGCCTTGCCCTCGAAGCCCACGCGCTCGTTGCCGAACGGGTCCTTGGCGGCGCCGTTGAACTCCAGGTCGATGGTGACCGGCTTGGTGACGTCGCGGATCGTCAGATCACCGGTGATGCGGTAGTGGTCGCCGCCGAGGGCCTCCGCGGCGGTCGAGCGGAAGGTCATCTTCGGGTACTTCTCCGTGTCGAAGAAGTCCGCGCTCCTCAGGTGGTTGTCACGGTCGGCGTTGCCGGTGTCGATGCTGTCCATCACCACGTCGATCGAGGCGGTGGACTTCGACGGGTCGGTGCCGTCCAGGTGCAGGGTGCCGCTGAACTCCCGGAACTCGCCCTTCACGTTGGTCACCATCGCGTGCCGCGCGGTGAAGCCGAGGGTGGTGTGCGCGGGGTCGATGGTGTAGTCGCCGGTCAGCGCGGCGAGGTCCGGGTTCACCGTGGTCGTGGCGGTCGCGGTGTCGTTGTCGCTGCGGTTGAAGATGCCCATGATCTTCCTCCTGTAGGGGACGGCCGTCGGTGTCGAGATCACGTTTAATGTTCAACTAACTCAACAACACTCACCGTAGACCTATTCCCTTAAACATTCAACATCTTTGGGCGGGTGTCGCGATTGGATCACCCGACCGGGTGGTACACGGGGGTGCGTGCCCTCGGTCGCGGTCCTGGTCGAGCTGCTGCGACGCGACACGTCGGGCGGCCAGGTGAAGTGCTGGGAGCACTTCGCGCACAGCGCCGCCCGGCTGCCCGCCGGCAGCGGACTCGACCTGACGGTCTACTTCCTCGGCGAGCGCGAACACCTCGAGCACCTCGCGCCGCACGTCCGGCTGGTCATGCTCCGCCCGCTGCTCAGCTCGGCGCCGTTCCGCTCCGCGGAGAGCGCGGAGGACCCCTGCGACCTCGCGCCCCACCACCCCCGGCTCGCCGCGCTGCTGCCCCGGCACGACGTCTGGCACCTCACCCACAGCTTCGCCTTCGCCACCACCGCCGTACGGCTCGCCCGCGGACGGCCCGAGGGCCGGCGCCCCCGGCTCGTCGCCTCCGTGCACACCGACGTCCCGCTGCTGGCCTCCGTCTACGCCCGCTACCTGGCCGGCCGGTGGCTGCCCGGCTCGCATCCGGCGGCCGGCGACTTCCTCGCCGAGCACGCGGAACGCGCCCTGCGCCGGCGCCGGGACCGGCTGCTGGACGCCTGCGAGAAGGTGCTCGTCCCCACGGCGCAGGCCCGCGCGGAACTCGCCCGCACCCTCGGGCCGCACCGGGTGGCGCTGCTGCGCCGCGGCACCGACCACGCCCGCTTCCGGCCCGACCCCGGCGCCCGCGCCTGGCTCACCCGCACCCACGGCGTCCCGGCCGACCGCCCGCTGGTACTGTTCGCCGGCCGGCTGGACGCCACCAAGGGTGTGCCGCTGCTCACCGAGAGCCTGCGCCTGCTGCGCGAGCGCGGCGTGGCCGCCCACCTGGTCACGGCCGGCTCCGGCGCAGAGGCCGAGAACGTCAAGCGCGTCCTCGGCCCCGACGCCACCCTCCTCGGCCCCGTCCCCCAGGACCGGCTCGCCCGCGTCTACGCGGCCTGCGACATCTTCGCCCTCCCCTCCCGCACGGAGACCAGCGGCAACGTCGTCGCCGAGGCGATGGCCGGCGGCCTGGCGGTCGTCCTTCCGGAGGGCGCCCAGACCACGAGCTGGCTCACCGAACCGGGCCGCGACGGCGTGCTCGTCCCCTACGACGACCCCCTCACCTGGGCCGACACCCTCGCCACCCTGGCCACCGACCCCGCCCACCGGAATGCCATCGGCGCCCGCGCAGCCACCGCCGCCAGAACCGCCCACCCGACCTGGGACCGCGTCCTGGAGGAGGACCTCCTCCCGGTCTGGTCCCCGCAGCCCGCGGCGGCCTCGCCGGGGACGCCGGGCCGTCCAGTGCACCGGTAGGGGGCGTCCGCCGAGCCGCGCCTGCCCCGGGTCGCCCGGCCCGCATCGGATTCCGCGCGGGCGGTTGACGCGGCAGTGCGGCTGCGGCCGAGCCGTGGGCCTCGGTCGGCGGCCCCGGTCGCCGGAGGGCGATCGGCGCCCGGCCGCCGCCAGGACTGCGCACCCGATTCGGGGCCCGGTCCTGGTGGGGGATCTTCTGCTGGTCGTCTCCGCAGCCGCGGCGACCTCTGGCGGGTGGGGGCCTTGACCGCTGGCGGGTGGTGGGCGTTCCGACGGGCCGTCAGGCATGTCCGCAAATCTAGAAATCTAGAAATCTAGAAATCCACACTTCCACAAAGCCGCGCCTGCCGCGCGGCGCCCGGCGCGCACTGCCGCCTCGGCGGACGCCTGCCCACGGGCCTCAGCACGCGGCGTCCGCAGCAACGCCTGCCGTCCGCAGCAACGCCCGCCTCGGGCCCGGGGGACTCCAAGAGCATGCGCCCGACGCCACCCGGCCTGCCCCTCCGGGAGCGGACGACGCGACTTGGCCTCACCCCTCGCGCCGGTGCAGTGCTGCGATCACCGGTGAGGTGTCGAGCCGCACGATACCCGCGGCGACCAGCAGCAGGCCGGCCAGGGTCGCCGCCGACAGGGGCCAGCCCGTGCGGAGCGACTCCCCGAACAGGACCGTGCCCACGATCACCGCCACCGCCGGCTCCGTCGCGTCCATCACGGTCATGCCGGCCGCCAACGGGCCCTGCTGGAAGGCGCTCTGGATGAGGAGCAGTCCCCATACGCTCGCCGCCACCAGCGCGTAGGTCTGCCATGCCGTCAGTGCCGCGAGGAGGCCGTGGCGCAGCTCGTCGACGGTCGCCGCCAGGAGGACCGACTGCGTGCCCATCACCGCACCGGCGGCCAGTGCCGTGGCCGAGGCGCGCCACGGTCCGGTCAGCCTGGC
>NZ_BAAAIZ010000077.1:5397-15848 GCF_039526425.1 Streptomyces thermospinosisporus | reverse complement strand
CGGCCAGCCTGGCGGCGCCCGCCAGTGCCGCGCAGGCCGCCGCCACGACGCCTCCGGTGACCAGCGCCCACGACACCGCACTGGCGGCCGCAGGGTCACCCCCCTGCGGGCGGGCCGAGGCGAGGGCCAGTGCGAGGCCCGCCGCCACCGCGCCCGTGCCCCACCACTCCCGCCGGCCCAGCCGCATCCGGTGCAGCCGCGCCGACAGGGGCACCGCGAAGACCAGCTCGGTCACGATCAGCGGCTGCACCAGGCTCAGCGGGCCGAACGCCAGCGCCAGCGACTGGAAGCCGTACGCCACCACGGCCAGCCCGATCCCGCACAGCCAGCGGCGGTCGCGCACCAGATGCCCCAGCAGCCGTACCCGCAGCGCCTCCGAGTCCGGCCGGGCCGAGGCGGCCCACTGCTGCAGCACGCCCGCCACCGCGAAGCAGACACCGGCGGCGAGGGAGGCCAGAACGGCGATCGCCATGACGCGAGCGGCCCGGTGACCGGCCTAGTCCGGGGTCCTGCGGCTCGGCGCGCCCTGCGTCGCGCCCCGCGTGTGGACGTACAGCTGCCGCCGGTCGCCCACGTCGATGCGCTGGGGCAGCGGCAGTTCGTAGCGCACCGGGCGGGCGTGGTCGGCGAACTGGCGGCGCGGGTTGTACACCTGGTTGAACTTCCACAGCATGCGCGCGAAGTTGGTCTGCCCGTGCAGCAGATTGCGGCCCAGCACCCGCGCCGCCCCGAACGCCGTGCGCAGCCCCAGATGCTTGCGGTTGATCACGGCCTGGGTGCGCACCAGCTCCTCGTAGAAGCGGTCCAGCGGCAGCGTGGTCGGCACCACCGCGTGCTGGATGTCGAAGAGGCGGTAGTCGCGCGTGGTCAGCCGGCGCGACTCGGTGTGCCAGATCTCGGTGCCCGGGTACGGTGTCATCACCGTGAAGTGCACGATCTCCGGCACGGCCAGCGCGAACTCCCGCACCACCCGGAACTGTCCGGCGTCCCACGCCGGGTCCACGATCAGATTGATGGCGACCTTGATGCCCAGGCGCCGCGCCGTCTGAAGCGCCTGGAAGTTCTCGTCCGGGCTGACCCGCTTGCGGTACAGGTCGAGGCCCTCGGCGTCGATCGCCTCCATGCCGAGGAACATGTAGCGCAGCCCGAGCCGTGCCCACCGCTCGAACACCTCCGGATGCCGCAGCAGCACATCGGCCCGGGTCTCCAGGTAGTACCGCTTGCGGATGCCGCGCCGCTCCACCTCCGCGGCGATGGCGTTGCCGTGCTCGGGCCGGATGAACGCCACGTCGTCCACGATGAACACATTCGGCTCGCGGACGCGCGCCAGGTCCTCCGCCGCCGCCTCGGGCGAGGCCTTGCGGTAGCTGCGGCCGTAGAACGTCCACGCCGAGCAGAACGAGCAGTCCCAGGGGCAGCCGCGGGTGAACTCGATGGAGGCGCACGGGTCCAGCTCGCCGATGAAGTAGCGGCGCCGCGCCCGCATCAGATCCCGCGCGGGGAGCGGTTCGTCGATGCCGTGCAGCATCAGCGGCGCGGGCCCCCGCCCCCGGGCGGTGACGATCCCCGGCACCTCGTCCACGCCGCCGTCGCGCACCGCCCGCAGCAGCGGCCCCACCGCCGGTTCGCCCTCGCCGCGGACCACCGCGTCCACGGCCCCCTCCGCCTGCCGCAGCACCTCCTCCGCGACGAAGGACACGCTGTGCCCGCCGAAGAACACGAAGCAGCCGGGCACCTCCTGCTTCACCCGCTTGGCCAGGGCGATCGCCTCGGGGATGTTCGCCAGGTAGTTCAGCGAGACCCCCAGCGCCTCGGGCCGGAACGAGCGCACCTCGTCGCGCAGCCGCCGCACCCCGAGCACCTGCAGGTCCACGACCCGCACCTGGTGACCGGCCCCGCGGGCGGCGCCCGCCACCCGCTCCAGGCCCAGCGGCTCGAGCCGCAGGAAGATCTCGGAGTACATCAGGGCGCTGGGGTGGACGAGCAGCAGACGCACGATGACCTCGCCACGGGGAGCCGGACCGCATCCGGGAACGGAACAGGGGTCCTCCCTTCGTATCCCGGCGGGCCCGGACCCGTACTGCGCATACGCCCGCCTGGCGGCACCCGGCGGCCCGCAGGGGTGGTCCTGCCGGGACGGCGGCGCGGCCGCCGGATCACGCGGTAGGGCCCACCGGACCGGGTGAGCCGTACCCCGGCGGACGGACCCCCAGCACTGGCGGAGGGTGCCGGGGCCGGGTGTGCTGGAAGCCGAGGACACGCCGCGACGAGAGCAGCGCGGACCGAACAGCGCAGGGAGACCGCCTCGTGACCACCACCGGCTCCGGCTCCACCTACGACCCCCCGGCCGACCCCGTGCGCCGCGCCACCGCCGCACCGGCGCCCGGTCACGGTCCACAACCGCGCACGGACCGCAGGGTCGCCCTGGTCACCGGCGCCTCCTCGGGCATCGGGGCGGCCACGGCGCGGCGCCTCGCCGCCGGCGGCTGGCATCTGCTGCTCAGCGGCCGCGACCGGCGCCGGCTGGAGGAGACGGCCTCCGGGACCTCGGCCGTGGTGCTGCCCGCCGACCTCGCCGCCCCGGACGGGCCGCGGCTGCTGGCGCAGGCCGCGCTGCGCGAGACCGGCCGGATCGACCTGCTGGTCGCCGGGGCCGGCATCGGCTGGGCGGGACCGTTCCTGAGCATGCCGCACACCGACATCGACCGGGTGCTGGCCCTCGACCTCAACGCGACCCTGCACCTGGTCCGCGAGGTGCTGCCGTCCATGGTGACCGCCGGCCACGGCCGGGTGGTGTTCATCGGCTCGGTCGCCGGAGTGGTCGGCGTGCGGGAGGAGGCGGTGTACTCGGCCGCCAAGGCAGGCCTCGCCGCCTTCGCCGAGGCGCTGCGCCAGGAACTGCTCGGCACCGGCGTGGGCGTCACCCTCGTCGTCCCCGGCCCCGTCGACACCGGCTTCTTCGCCCGCCGGGGCCGCCCCTACCACCGCAACCGACCTCGCCCCACCTCCCCGGACCGGGTCGCGGCCACCGTCTGGGAGGCCGTCACCGAGGCCCGCGAGGAGGCCTACATCCCAGGCTGGCTCACCGTCCCCAACAAGGTCCGCGCCCTCACGCCCCGCCTGTACCGCAGGCTGCTCAACCGCTTCGGCTGACCGGGCGGGACCAGCAGCCTCTGCCGCCTTCTGCCGCGTCTGCCGCCCCGGCCGCGTGGGTAGGGTCCAGGACGGTCCGCAGATTCCGTCCGTCCGACCGGGGGCAGTCATGGACAGCTACGGCAGCTACGGCAGCGGCACGGCGCGCGGCACCGGGCAGGGCGGGACGGACAGGCGGATGTTGCCGCGCACCACCCGGCGGGCGCTGCTCGGCGCGCTGACCGTGCTCGCGGTGACCGGGGCCGCCGGACCGGCGGGGACAGCCGCGCCCGCACGCAGACCGACCGGGGCAGCCGGCGCCGACCCCTACGACGCCCTCCTCCGGCGCTGGCTCACCATCGCTCTCGGCGAGGGCTACGACCCGGCCGCCGAGCCCTACGCCTCCCGGCTGGCCGAGACCGGCACCGAGGCCCGGCAGCTGGCGGCCGGCATGGCCCCGGCGCCCGGCTCCCTCTGGCCCGGCCACCCCTTCGACCCGCCCGCCGGCATCACCCTCAGCTACAGCCGCCTGTGGACCATGACCCAGGCCTACCTCCAGCCCGGCACCGGATCCACCGGAGACCCCGGCCTCCTCGCCACGATCCTGCGCGGCCTCGACCATCTCTCCGCCACCGTCTACAACCCCTCCACCACCCGCTACGGCAACTGGTGGGAGTGGCAGATCGGCAGCCCCCGGCTGCTGACCGACATCAGCGCCGCCCTCCACGACCACCTCGGCCCCCAGCGCATCGAGGCCATGTGCGCCGCGATCGACCACTTCATCCCCGACTCCGCGCTCACCGACTACTCCGGCACCTCCACCGGCGCCAACCGCGTCGACCTGTGCCGCTCGGTCGCCCTGCGCGGCATCCTCGGCCGCGACCCCGCCAAGATCGCCCTGGCCCGGGACGCGCTCTCCCCGGTCTTCCCGTACGTCACCCGGGGCGACGGCCTGTACGCCGACGGATCGTTCATCCAGCACACCTGGGTCGCCTACTCCGGCACCTACGGACAGGTCATGCTCGACGGCCTCGCCCGCCTCTTCACCCTGCTCGCCGGCTCCGACTGGGAGGTCACCGACCCGGCCCGGCAGATCGTCCTGGACAGCGTCGAGCACGCCTACGCGCCCCTCATCCACGACGGCCTGGTCATGGACAGTGTCAACGGGCGCGCCATCAGCCGCGGTTACCTCACGAGCGACGACCGGCACGTGATGCGCTCGGACCACTTCCACGGCCAGCAGCTCATCGCGGCCATCGCCCTGCTCGCCGGGGCCGCGAGCCCCGCCGAGCGCGAGCGCTGGCAGGCACGGGTGAAGGGCTGGATCGAGCGCGACACCGTCTCCCCGATCCTGACCGCCCGCCAGTTCGGCGTCGCCGATCTCGCCCGCCTGCACGCCATCGCCGGCTCGCCCCTCCCCGCCGCCCCGGAGCCCACCGGCCACCGCCTCTTCGCCGCGATGGACCGGGCCGTGCACCGCCGCCCCGGCTTCACCGCGAACATCGCCATGGCCAGCGACCGCATCGCCCATTACGAATGCGGCAACGGCGAGAACCCGCGCGGCTGGCACACCGGCGCCGGAATGCTGCTGTGGTGGGCGCCCGGCCTCGGCGACCAGTACACGGACTGGTTCTGGCCCACCGTCGACTGGTACCGGCTGCCCGGCACCACCGTGTCCACCAAGCGCCTGCCCGACCGGGCCGGCGGCGAGTGGGGCGCGCCCAAGCCCGCCGTGCGCTGGGTCGGCGGCACCACCGACGGCGAGTACGCGGCCGTCGGCCAGCACCTCAAGGGCCTCGGCTCCACGCTCCAGGCCCGCAAGTCCTGGTTCTGCGTCGACGACGCGGTGATCTGCCTCGGCGCCGGCATCACCTGCACCGACGGCGTCCCCGTCGAGACGATCGTCGACAACCGCAACCTGGGGGAGGGCGGCACCAACACCCTGACCCGGGGCCCCGGCTGGGCGCACCTGGAGGGCCACGGCGGCTGGCTGGTCCTCGACGGCGAGCTGCGCACCCTGCGCGAGGACCGTACCGGAGCCTGGTCCGACATCAACACCACCAGCACCGGCGAACGCCGCACCCGCCGCTGGCAGACCCTCTGGCTCGACCACGGCACCGACCCCGTGGATGCGACCTACGCCTACGTCCTGATGCCCGGCGCCGACCGCCGGCAGGTCCTGCGCCGCGCCGCCGGCCGCCGCCGGCTGCGGATCCTCGCCAACGACCCCACCCGCCAGGCCGTCGCCCTGCCCGCCCTCGGCCTGACCGCCGCCAACTTCTGGCAGCCGGGCACCGCGGGCCCGCTCACCGCCACCGCATCCGCGAGCGTGCTGCTCCGCCGCCGGGGCCGTACCGCTACCCTCTGCGTGAGCGAACCGACCCGAACGGGCGAACCGCTGGAGATCATCTGGGACCATCCGGTGCGGGGGCCGGTACGGGCCGACGACACCGTGGAAGTCCTGGCCACCGGCCGCCGTCTCCGGGTCCGTGTCACTCCGGGGGAGGTATGTACCACTCATCGCTGTGAGGTGACTCTCAGCTGATGGGTTTGTGCGACCCCTACAAGCGCGAAGCCCTCTGAGCAGTCGGAACGGCTGCATGGCGTTGTGGTTCTGTTCAGTGGCGCCAGGAAAACGCGCCGGAGACTGTGAGGAGTCGACGGCTCGCAATCCCCCGGGGGCTTCGTAAGGTCACTACATGACCGTTTTGGATGAGGCGCCGGGCGAACCGACCGAGATGTCGGGGGAGCCGGCCGACGCGCGCGGACGCGTGGCCGAACTGCACGAGATCCGTGCGCAGGCACTGGCCGGCCCGAGCGAGAAGGCGACGGCGGCGCAGCACGCCAAGGGGAAGCTGACGGCGCGGGAGCGCATCGAGCTGCTGCTGGACCCCGGCTCCTTCCGTGAGGTCGAGCAGCTGCGCCGGCACCGGGCGACCGGCTTCGGCCTGGAGGCCAAGAAGCCGTACACGGACGGTGTGATCACCGGCTGGGGGACGGTGGAGGGCCGGACGGTCTTCGTCTACGCCCACGACTTCCGGATCTTCGGCGGCGCGCTGGGCGAGGCGCACGCCACCAAGATCCACAAGATCATGGACATGGCCATCGCGGCCGGGGCCCCGCTGGTGTCGCTGAACGACGGCGCGGGCGCCCGCATCCAGGAGGGTGTCTCGGCGCTGGCCGGCTACGGCGGCATCTTCCAGCGCAACACCAAGGCCTCCGGGGTCATCCCGCAGATCTCGGTGATGCTCGGCCCGTGCGCCGGCGGCGCGGCCTACTCGCCCGCGCTGACGGACTTCGTGTTCATGGTCCGCGACACCTCGCAGATGTTCATCACCGGTCCGGACGTGGTGAAGGCGGTCACCGGCGAGGAGATCACCCAGAACGGCCTCGGCGGTGCCGATGTGCACGCCGAGACCTCCGGGGTGTGCCACTTCGCCTACGACGACGAGGAGACCTGCCTCCACGAGGTCCGCTACCTGCTCTCCCTCCTCCCGCAGAACAACCGGGAGAACCCGCCGCGGGTGGAGTGCACCGACCCGGTGGACCGCCGCAGCGACGTGCTGCTCGACCTGGTCCCCGCGGACGGCAACCGGCCGTACGACATGGCCAAGGTGATCGAGGAGCTCGTCGACGACGGCGAGTACCTGGAGGTCCACGAGCGCTGGGCGCGCAACATCGTCTGCGCGCTGGCCCGGATGGACGGCCAGGTCGTCGGCATCGTCGCCAACCAGCCGCAGGTGCTGGCCGGTGTGCTGGACATCGAGGCCTCCGAGAAGGCGGCCCGCTTCGTCCAGATGTGCGACGCCTTCAACATCCCGATCGTGACCCTGCTGGACGTTCCCGGCTTCCTGCCCGGCGTCGACCAGGAGCACGGCGGCATCATCCGGCACGGTGCCAAGCTGCTGTACGCCTACTGCAACGCCACGGTGCCGCGGATCTCCCTGATCCTGCGCAAGGCCTACGGCGGCGCGTACATCGTCATGGACAGCCAGTCCATCGGCGCGGACCTCACCTACGCGTGGCCGACCAACGAGATCGCGGTGATGGGAGCGGAGGGCGCGGCCAACGTCATCTTCCGCCGGCAGATCGCCGAGGCGGAGGATCCCGAGGCGATGCGGGCGCGCATGGTCAAGGAGTACAAGGCCGAGCTGATGCACCCGTACTACGCGGCCGAGCGCGGTCTGGTCGACGACGTGATCGACCCCGCCGAGACCCGCGAAGTGCTGATCCGCTCCCTGACCATGCTGCAGACCAAGCACGCCGACCTGCCCTCCCGCAAGCACGGCAACCCGCCCCAGTGACCTTCGGAGATACGACGATGACGACACCCGACATTCGCGTCGAGAAGGGCCACGCCGAGCCCGAGGAAGTGGCTGCGATCACGGCGATCCTGCTGGCCCGGGCCGCCACGCCGGCGGCTGCGCCCGCTCACCGGGGCAGGGCCCGTGCGGGCTGGCGCCGCCTGGAACGCGAACCCGGCTTCCGCGCCCCTCACAGCTGGCGCTAACCCCAAGGGGCCCCAACCGGGGCCCCTTTCCCATTTGGGGTGGGGAAACTTACGCCAGGGGCGCGGGGAACTGCGCGCCCAGCCACAAGTCACCCGCACCCGGCGTTGAACAGCCACCCGGCAGGCGCTGCCCCGGGGGGAGGTTGCGCAACCCGGCGCGACCGGGGTGCCGCCTGCGCCCACCCTCCCCCATCGCCCCAGGCGGTACGACTGGCCGCAGGCGGAAACGGAAGGTGCCCCCGGCCGGGTGGGCCAAGGGCACCTTGGAGGAAGCCTCGTTGGAGAGTCAGCGGAGGCGGGCCATGAGGGCGTGTTCGACCAGGGTGATCAGCGTGGACTTCGCATCGGCCCGATGCCGCGCATCCGTCGTGATGATCGGCGTGTCCGGCCCGATCTGCAGCGCCTCCCGCACCTCGTCCGGCGAGTACGGCTGCTGCCCGTCGAAGCCGTTCAGCGCGATCACGAACGGCAGTCCGCTGTTCTCGAAGTAGTCGACAGCGGGGAAGCAGTCGGCGAGCCTCCTCGTGTCGACCAGCACCACTGCGCCGATGGCGCCGCGCACCAGGTCGTCCCACATGAACCAGAAGCGGTCCTGGCCCGGCGTACCGAAGAGGTAGAGGATCAGGTCCTGGTCCAGGGTGATACGGCCGAAGTCCATGGCGACCGTCGTGGTCGTCTTGTCCCCGGTGTGGGTGAGGTCGTCGATGCCCGCCGAAGCAGACGTCATGACGGCCTCCGTGCGCAGCGGGTTGATCTCCGAGACGGCGCCGACGAACGTGGTCTTGCCCACGCCGAAGCCGCCCGCCACCACGATCTTCGCGGAGGTGGTGGAGCGGGAAGGACCGCCGCTAGAGCTTGCGAAGTCCACTGAGCACCCTTTCGAGCAGTGTCACGTCTGGCTGGCCGCCGGCGTTCTCGTCGCCGCCGGGCTGATGGATGGCGACCAGTCCCGCCTCCGCCAAGTCGGCGACGAGGATCCTGGCCACGCCGAGGGGGATGGTCAGCAGCGCCGAGACCTCGGCGACCGACTTGATCTCCCGGCAGAGGTTGCAGATCCGCTGATGCTCGGGCAGTTGCCCCTGCATCTGGTGCGGCTGCGCAGTGGTGTGCACCAGTGCCTCGATGGCGAGCTGGTACCTCGGGCGTGTCCGGCCGCCGGTCATGGCGTACGGACGCACCAGGGGGTTGTTCGACGCACCCGCGGGCGCCGGCTCGGGGCTGCGGCGCTGCGGCTGCACGGGCTGGATGCGCGGCGCGAGCGGCTGGTCGTACGGCGAAGGGCCGGGGCCCTGCGGCGCGTACGGCTGCCGGTGGTTCGGTGCGGAGGGGTAGCCGTATCCGCTCTGGGCAGCGTCGTTCTGGCCCTGGCCAGGACCGTACGACCAGTTGCCCGAAGACGAACCGCCTGGGGGTGTTGCCACTTTCTCCTCCTCCGACTGTGCCGGGCACCCAACACTGTGGCGCCGCGTCCCGAAACCTTACGGCTACGGGACGCCAAAACGCACCGTCTGTCTTCTAGTTGAGAAGGCTCCCTTGGAGCTCCGCTCGAAGATCCGGCGTCAGGACCGTACCGGCTCGGTCCACCAGAAGGGCCATCTCGTACCCAATGAGGCCGATGTCCGCCTCGGGGTGTGCGAGAACGGCGAGCGACGAACCGTCGGAAATGGACATGATGAAGAGGAATCCCCGCTCCATCTCCACAACCGTCTGGTTCACGTTGCCTCCCTCGAAGATCCGGGAGGCGCCTGCCGTCAGAGACGTCAAACCGGAGGCGACGGCCGCGAGCTGGTCGGCGCGGTCGCGGGGGAAGCCTTCGGACATCGCCAGAAGGAGTCCGTCGGCGGAGACCACCACCGTGTGGGACACCCCCGGGGTGTTGTCCACGAAGTTGGTGATCAACCAGTTCAGGTTCTGTGCCGCCTGGCTCATCGGGCTCACACTAACGCTCCTGGTTGTAGGTGCTGTCAGGACCGAAGCCCTGGCCGTTCGTTTCACTGCCTGCGCTGCGGCCTCGCTGGACGCCGCGTCGCAGGTTGCTCAGCCTGCCCCGGACGTCCTCCGGGGCGCGGGAGACCTGTGGGCCTCCCTGGGGGGTGGTTTCGGCGGAACCCTGAACCAGGTTGGCCTTGGGCACCCGCCGCGGCAGGCCGGAGGAGGTCACCCCGCCCGCCTTGGGCTTGCGGAGCTGCGAGGCCTGCTGCCAGCGTTCGTCGTTCGCCGAACGCCAGCCGCTGTCACCGTTGCTCTCCGCGGTGGAGGCCGGCGGCTCCTGGTTCACTTGCCGCGCGCCGGCCGAGCCCTTCGCGCCGTTCGCGGAGGAACCGCGGCGCGGAAGCCCGGCGTCGGTCAGCTCGTGGACGGTGGAGTGGGCCGGTCCCGGACGGTCGAAGCCTACGCTGTCCCGCTCATCTGCGTCAGCGGCCTGGGTGGATTCCGTGGCCTGGGCATCCGCAGGGTACTGGGACGGGTAGCCGTTGCGGTAGTCGTCCTGCTGGGGCCAGTCGTCCTGCTGCCGGCGCTCGCCGAAGCCCGGGAAGGACTCCCCGGCGGAGTTGTCCTGGCCGCCCTGGTCGGCGTAGGCGGCGTCCTGGTAGCTGCCGTTCGACGAGTAGGCGTCGTTCTGCGGCAGGTGGCCGTTCTGGGCGTAGTAGCCCTCGCCGTACGACTGCTGCTGCGGGTCGTCGTACGACGCCTGCTGCCCGCCCGCGTACGCCTGCTGGTCGTACTCGCCGGTCTGCTGGTCCTGGTAGCCGCCGTCGTAGCCCTGGCCGTTGTCGTAGTCCTGGCCGTTGTCGTAGCCCTGGCCGTT
>NZ_BAAAIZ010000077.1:0-5349 GCF_039526425.1 Streptomyces thermospinosisporus | reverse complement strand
GTTGTCGTAGCCCTGGCCGTTGTCGTAGTCCTGGCCGTTGTCGTAGCCCTGCTGGGCGTACTCGTCGGAGTAGCCGGACTGCTGCTCGCCCTCGTTCCGGCGGTTCGCGGCCTCCAGGGCCGCACGGCGCTCCTCGCGCATCAGGGAGCGGCCGACCGGGTCCAGCTCACGGATGTCGTCCGGGACGTCCGCGTAGCGGCTGTCGTCGAAGCCCAGCTCAGCGGCGGTGCGCAT
This sequence comes from Streptomyces thermospinosisporus, assembly GCF_039526425.1. NCBI lineage: Bacteria > Bacillati > Actinomycetota > Actinomycetes > Kitasatosporales > Streptomycetaceae > Streptomyces > Streptomyces thermospinosisporus. The sequence goes on along the minus strand of NZ_BAAAIZ010000077.1, from coordinate 5,115 downwards.
GGGCTGGTTGAAGTCCTCGCCGCGGAAGTTCTGCTCCGGGATGATCTGCGAGACGGTGAACTCCTCGCGCTCCATCTGCTGCTCGCCGCCACCGCCGTGGGTGATCGCGTCCGGCAGCATGACCAGCGAGGTGGTACCGGCCTGCTCGCCCGAGGGGCGCAGCTGGACCCGGATGCCGTGCCGGTCGGACAGCCGGCCGACCACGAACAGGCCCATGCGCTGGGAGATCGCGGCGTCCACGGTCGGCGGGTTGGCCAGCTTGTGGTTGATGTCCGCGAAGTCCTCGGCGGTCAGACCGATGCCCTTGTCGTGGATCTCGATCATGATGCGGCCGTCGGGGAGACGGGTCGCGGTGACGCGGACCTTGGTCTGCGGCGACGAGAAGGTCGTCGCGTTCTCCAGCAGCTCCGCGAGCAGGTGCACGAGGTCGGTCACGGCACGGCCGTGGATCTCGGCCTCCGGGACGCCGGACAGCTCGATGCGCTCGTACTGCTCCACCTCGGAGGAGGCGGCGCGCAGCACGTCGATCAGCGGAACCGGCTGGTCCCAGCGGCGGCCGGGCTCCTCGCCGGCGAGGACCAGGAGGTTCTCGCCGTTGCGGCGCATACGGGTCGCCAGGTGGTCCAGCTTGAAGAGGTTCTCCAGCTGGTCCGGGTCGGCCTCGTTGTTCTCCAGCTCGGTGATCAGGGTCAGCTGGCCCTCGATCAGCGACTGGTTGCGGCGCGACAGGTTGGTGAAGATCGCGTTGATGTTGCCCCGCAGCAGGGCCTGCTCGGCGGCGAGCCGGACGGCCTCGCGGTGGACCTGGTCGAAGGCCCGGGCGACCTCGCCGATCTCGTCCGTGGAGGTGATCGGGATGGGCGCGACACGGGTGTCGACCCGGCCGGGGTCGGTGCGCGAGAGCTGGTCGACCAGCATCGGCAGGCGCTGCTCGGCGATGCCGAAGGCGGCGTTGCGCAGCTGGCGCATCGAGCGGCTCATCTGGCGGGCCACCAGGCCGGCCAGGATGAACGCGGTCAGCAGCGCGATGACGACGGCGGCACCGGTGATGAAGGCGTCGCGCTGGGCGTCGTCGGCGATCTCGGCGGCCTCGTTCACCGCGGTGTCGGCGAGGTCGGCCTCGATCTGCCGGTAGCCGTCGAACTTGAGGGTGTTCACCGCCCACCAGTTCGCGGGGGTGATGCCCTTGCCGGCCAGTTCGGCGCGGGCGGCGGGGTCGGTGGTGCTCAGCCGGGCCACCTCGCCGATCATCGTCTCCGGCTTGGCGGGCGGCGGGACGTAGTCGGGGTCCTTCTGCTTGGCCTCCTTGGCCATCGCCGCGCCCTTGGCCTGGATGTCCTGCGCGACCTGCTCCAGCTTGGACAGGTCGGCCTCGGTGCCACCGCCGCGGTACTCCTCGATGGCGATGCGCTCGAGGTAGGCGTAGGAGGAGAGGGCGACGCGCTGGCTGGCGAGCTGGCTCGGGGTCGGACCCGGCTTCGTCAGCATGTGCATACCGATGGAGCGCTCCAGCGACAGCGCGGCCTTGGTCAGCGAGATCGCGTAGACCGTGCGCCCGTAGCTGGTGATGTTTCCGGTGCCCAGACCGAGCTCGTTGGCGAACTCCATCAGGGAGTGGGCGACGTCGACGTAGCCCTCCTCCGTCTCCACACCCTTGAGCTTGTCGGTGTAGGCGACGGTGCGCAGCTGCGTCAGACGGGGCTCGGCCTTGCGGAAGCGGGCCAGACGGCGCTGCAGGCCCTCCTTGTCCGGCAACTCCTGCGCGGCCTCGTCGAAGGCGTCGGCGGCCTTGTCGGTGGCGGCGCGGGCCTTGACGACCGTCGGGTCGTCCTCGCCCTTGCCGGTCAGCAGCGGAACCGCGGTGATGTCGCGCTCGTTGTAGATGGCGTCGGCGTAGGTCAGGGAGGCCTGCACCAGACGCGCGGTCTTCTCCGCGTCCTCGGCCTCCTGCCAGGTCTCGATGGAGCTGCTCACCTGGAAGCCGCCCATGGCGAGGCCGACCAGCACGGGTATGAGCAGGATCGCGTTGAGCCTGGTGGCCACCCGCCAGTTGCGCGGGGAGAACTTGCCGCCGCTCGGGGCAGGTGTGTCCGTCGGCTCCGGACCGGGCACGGGGGTGGGCGCCGCTGCGCGCGGCGGCGGGGTGAAGTTGCCCCGGGCCGACGGCTCGGGACTGTTCTTGCTTCGCCTCACTCGACCAACAACCTCTCGGCGGTCGGCACCTTCGTTGTGCCGCAGTGTCTCAGAGCCCTGCTCACCATCGACTTCTTGGTACGTCTTTGACCGATGGGCAGTTCAGGCATTCCAGCATGCCGACCTGCGGACTTCCAAACAGCGGAAACGATCAGTACCGGCCCGCATAAGCCCCAGATAAAACGGTCATAAAGAGCGAGGTGCGGCAAAAGGCGGGCCGGATGTGAGCACAGCGGTACCGCGTGAACGCGACGCGTGTCGGTCCGGCCGGATTCCTCTGCCGAAACGTTATGAACACCGGGGCCGACCGTGTCAAAGGACACAGCCGGCCCCGGTGCACCGGGACCATCCGTTACGACAACTGCCGTCATCTTTCACCGACTTGAGATCACCTCAGGCGCGCCATCAGGGCGTGCTCGACGAGCGTGATCAGCGCGCTCTTGGCGTCCGCCCGGTGCCGGGCGTCGGTGGTGATGATGGGGGTGTCGGGACCGATCTGCAGCGCCTCCCGGACCTCTTCGGGCTGGTAGGGCTGCTGACCGTCGAATCCGTTGAGGGCCACCACGAACGGCAGACCGCTGTTCTCGAAGTAGTCCACCGCCGGGAAGCAGTCCGCCAGCCGGCGGGTGTCCACCAGGACGACCGCGCCGATGGCGCCGCGCACCAGGTCGTCCCACATGAACCAGAACCGGTCCTGCCCGGGCGTGCCGAACAGGTAGAGGATCAGGTCCTGGTCCAGCGTGATGCGCCCGAAGTCCATGGCCACCGTGGTGGTGGTCTTGCCCCCGGTGTGGGTGAGGTCGTCGATCCCCGCGCTGGCGGAGGTCATGACGGCCTCGGTGCGCAGCGGGTTGATCTCCGAGACGGCGCCGACGAACGTGGTCTTGCCGACGCCGAAACCGCCCGCCACCACGATCTTCGCGGACGTGGTGGCACGGGCGTCGGAGACCGCCCCGCCGCTAGAGCTTGCGAAGTCCACTGAGCACCCTTTCGAGCAGTGTCACATCCGGGGCGCCGGTCGCCTCGTCGCCGCCCGGCTGGTGGATCGCGACGAGGCCCGCCTCGGCAAGGTCGGCCACCAGGATCCGGGCGACGCCCAGTGGCATGTTGAGGAGCGCCGAGACCTCGGCGACCGACTTCACCTCACGGCAGAGGTGGCAGATGCGCTGATGCTCCGGGAGGAGCCCCATGAGTGCTGCCGGATCCGCGGTCGAGCTGATCAGCGCCTCGATGGCCAGCTGGTAGCGCGGCCGCGTCCGGCCGCCGGTCATCGCGTACGGACGGACCAGCGGCTGGTCGCCCTCGTCCTCGTACGGTTCCGCGTACGGATCATGAGAGGCGGTGGGCGGGGTCATGAATCCTCAATCCTCCGGGCGTGACAGCAGGTTGGTCAGTCGTGCCGTCTGATGTGGGCCGGTGGGGGGAAATTGTGGCGGCCGGACGGTGATGTGGTGAGACGGGTGGTGCCGGGGCCGTTCAGTGGAGCAGACTTCCCTGTAGTTCGGCGCGCAGGTCCGGGGTGAGGACCGCCCCCGCGCGGTCGACCAGGAGCGCCATTTCGTAGCCGACGAGGCCGATGTCGCAGTCGGGGTGTGCCAGGACGGCAAGGGACGAGCCGTCCGAGATGGACATGAGAAAAAGAAACCCCCGTTCCATCTCCACCACCGTCTGCGCGACGTTGCCGCCCTCGAAGATTCTCGAGGCGCCGGCCGTCAGGGAGGTCAGTCCCGAGGCCACGGCGGCGAGCTGATCCGCGCGGTCGCGCGGAAAGCCCTCGGACAGCGCCAGCAGAAGGCCGTCGGCGGACACCACGACGGTGTGGGACACCCCGGGGGTGTTGTCCACGAAGTTGGTGATCAACCAGTTGAGATTTTGTGCCGCCTGGCTCATCGGGCTCAACTAACGCTCCTGCTGGTGAGTGGGCCGCGGGAAGCTCCCGGTCTGGGAGGCCCCCGCCTGACGGCCCTGTGCGATTCCCCGACGGAGGTTGGTCAGCCGGCCGCGCACGTCGTCGGGCGCACGCGAGACCTGCGGACCGCTCGTGTGGGTCTGCTGCTGAGCCGTGCCCGGGACGAGGTTCGCCCGGGGGACCCGGCGCGGCAGGCCGGAGGTGGTGACACCGCCCGCGGCCGGCTTGCGGACGCGTTCGGCCTGCCGGACCAGCTCGTCGTTGGGCGAGCTGCGCCAGGCAGTGGTGGAAGCGGACCGCTGGGGGTTGGCCCCCTGCGGCTGCTGCTGGGACTGCTGCGGAGCGGCAGCCGGGCCGCTGCCGTTCTGCGACTGCGCAAGCCGCTCACGACGGCCCCGGAACCAGTTGGTCTCCAGGGTGTCGTACAGCGGGGTGCGTCCGTCACCGGGACCGGTGGCCGGCGGCAGCGCCTCCGGCTCGCGCGGCACCGGCCGCTGCTGCGGGGCCTGCGGGGCACCGTTGAGCTGCGGACGCTGGTACTGGCCCGTGGTGGAGCCGTTCTGGGCCGGCACCTGGTACTGGCCGGTGGCACCGGCGGAGTAGCCCTGCGCGGCGAACTGGCCGGTGTCGGCCGGGTTCTGCGTGCCCTGGCGGCCCGCCGGGGCGCCGTAGACGTCGCTGCGGACGAACTGGCCCGTGTTCTGCGGGCCGCCCGCGCCCGGAGCCTGGGCACCGGAGGCCTGACGCTCGTCGTAGCGGGGGATCTCGGCCGTGGAACCGGGGCCCTGGCGGTCGTCGACGCGCGGCAGGGCGGCCGTGCGGGAGACGTCCGGCTCCTCGTGACCCCGCGGCGCGTCCAGCGAGGCGCGCGGCACCGAGGGCTCCGCCTTCTCGTCGCTCCAGCTCGGCACCCGCGGCTGCTGCTGGTTACCGCCGGGCAGTTCGGGGCGCGCACCGCCGCGCGGCGGGAGCTGCGGCCGGCGGCCGCGCTCGGGCCCGCCGCCTCCCCGCTG
>NZ_BAAAIZ010000076.1:7069-9301 GCF_039526425.1 Streptomyces thermospinosisporus | reverse complement strand
GGCGGTCGGGTGCTGCAGGCGGGTGCCGCTGGCGGTCGGGTGCTGCAGGCGGGTGCCGCTCGTGACCGGTACGGCTAGCGGGCGACGCCCAGGCCCGCGTCGTCGACCTCGGGCTTGCCCTCCGCCTTGAGGACCTTGTTGAGCAGGGTCAGGTCGTAGATGCCCTTCAGGTTCGGCTTGTCGAGCAGCCCGGCCTTCACGGCGAAGGACGCCTCGGTCTCCAGCGTGGCGGCCAGCGGGTCGTCGAGGAAGGTGATGGACTTCCACGCCGGGTCGAGGATCTCGGCCGGCAGCGCCTTGCCGCTCAGCTTCTCCAGCGCCTTGTTCGCGGACGCCTTCGCCTTGTCCGGGTTGGCCGCGATCCACTCGTTGGTCTTCACCGAGGCCCGCAGCACGGCCTCGACGACGTCCGGGTGCTCCTTGAGGAACTTCTGCGACACGATGATGTTCGTGATCACGAACTTCTTGTCCGGCCACAGGTCGGCCTCGTCGATCAGCACCTTCGCCCCGCCGGCGACCAGCTTGGACGCGGTCGGCTCCGGCACCCAGGCACCGTCGATGGAGCCCGCCTTGTAGGCGTCCGGCGTCACCTTGTTGTCCGAGCGGACCACGGAGACGTCGCCCTTGCCGCTCTGCGGGTCGACCTTCCAGCCCTGCTCGGCGATCCAGTTGAGGAAGGCGACGTCCTGGGTGTTGCCCAGCTGCGGGGTGGCGATCTTCTTGCCCTTGAGGTCGTCCTCGGACTTGATCCGGTCCGGGTTGACCACCAGCTTCACCCCGCCGGAGGCGGAACCGCCGATGATGCGCAGGTTCTTGCCCTGGGACTTGGTGTAGCCGTTGATCGAGGGGGAGGGGCCGATCCAGCCGATGTCGATGGACCCGGCGTTCAGCGCCTCGATCTCCGAGGGGCCGGCGTTGAAGGTCGACGCCTTGATCCGGGTGCCGCCCAGCTCCTTCTGGAACAGACCCTCCTGCACGCCCACCAGCGCGGTGCCGTGGGTGAGGTTGGGGAAGTAGCCGATCTTCACCTCCTCGGCGGAGAGCTTCTCGGCATCGGCCGCGACGTCCGCCTTGCCGCCGTCGTCCGTGGACTCGGAGCCGTAGCCGCAGGCGGTCAGCAGAAGGGGGAGCGCCGCGGTCACGGCGAGGGCACGAAGGAAGGTGCGCGGTCTTGCGGCAGACACGAGGGTGTCCTCTCAGGAAGGTCGTACAAGGTCGTACAGGGAAACGGGCGCGCGTGCGCAGGCTCGGCGGAGCTGACGCACGAGTCGGCCGGGCGTGCTCTCGGCCGAGCCGGCCGGGTGTGCGCTCTAAAGGCGCGTGTGCGTTCAGCAGACGCGTGTGTTCTCAGAAGGCGCCTGTGCGCTCAGAAGGCGCCTGTGCGTTCAGCAGACGCGTGTGTTCTCAGAAGGCGCCTGTGCGCTCAGAAGGCGCCTGTGCGTTCAGCAGACGCGTGTGTTCTCAGAAGGCGCCTGTGCGTTCAGGAGACGCGTGTGCTCTCAGAAGAGGCGACACAGCGCGGTCGACGTGCGGCCGTAGTCGATGTGGCGTCGCGACGTCAGCAGGGGCAGAGCCGGTGCCTGATGCCGGTGCATGCTCAACGGCTCCGCCTCCCCGGGATCCCTAGTTCTCCTACCTGGCTGGTAGGGATAGTGGCAGAAGAGAGGGCCCGCCCCAAGAGGCTGTCCGCATGGTGGACTTATCTGTTCAGGGATTGATCCATGCGCCGGGAGTGTCCGCGAGCGCCGAGACCTCGGAGGGCAGCGCCCCGGACGCGACGTCCGCCAGCGACACACCCTCGAGGATCTCCCGCACATTGCACCGCAGGGCGATCCACAGGGGGAGCAGCGACTGGGCGGGCCCGGTGTACGACAGGTCGGGCGGGCGCACTCCGCGCACCGAGACCAGCGGTCCGTCCACCACGCGGATGACGTCAGCGATGCTGATCGACTCGGCGGGCCGGGCCAGCCGGTATCCGCCGTTGCCGCCGCGCTGGCTGAGGACGAGACCGCCGCGGCGCATGTCGTTGAGGATGCCTTCGAGGAACTTGTGCGGGATCTCCTGCGCCTCGGCGATCGCCTCGGTCTTCAGGGGCGCGTCCTCCTTGGACGCGGCGAGTTCCAGTGCGGCACGTACCGCGTAGTCCGCTCTGGCTGAGATCCGCATACGGGCATTATCGCAGGCCCCGGCGGCGGTCCGCCGGGGCCGGAGCGCCGGAGCGCCGGAGCGCCG
>NZ_BAAAIZ010000076.1:0-7060 GCF_039526425.1 Streptomyces thermospinosisporus | reverse complement strand
GGGGGACCCTCGGACCCCGGGCCGGCGTGGGTGGTGGCCGTCAGACCGCGGCGGGCGTGTAGTGGGCGGCGTCGTCGCCCTCGACGACATGGCTCTGCCTGCCGTCGATGCCTGCCGGAACGTCACCGGCCACGGTGACCCGGTGCAGCCGGCGGGGCAGGTCGCCGTAGTCGTCCGGCGCGTAGTGCTGGGTGATGCGGTTGTCGAACACCACCAGGTCGCCCGGCGACCACACCACCCGCACGATGTTCTCCGGGCGGGTGACATAGGCCTGGAGGAGGCGCAGGATGTCGCGCGACTCGGAGTTGCTCAGACCCGCGATGCTCTGCGCGAACCCGCCGATGAACAGCCCCCGTTCACCGGTCTCCGGGTGGACCCGGACCACCGGGTGCGCCGTGCGGTACTTGCGGGAGACGAACTGGCGGCGGTGCTCGGCCGCCTTCTCGGTCTTCGGCTCCGCGTAGTCGTAGTCGTTGGTGTGCACCGCCCACAGCCGGTCGGCCAGCTCGCGCAGCGGCTCGGGCAGATCCCGGTAGGCCGCCGCCGCGTTGGCGATGAGCGTGTTGCCGCCGTAGGGCGGGACCACGATGCTGCGCAGCGTGGTCACCTTCGGCGGCGTACGGACGAAGGTGACGTCCGTGTGCCACTGGTTGGAGCGGATGCCCTCCTCACCGTCCACCGGCAGGATGTTGGGCTGCCCGTCGACGGCCGGCACGGTGGGGTGTGCTGTGGTGAGTTCGCCGAAGAGGGAGGCGAAGCGCAGCTGGGCGGCGTCGTCGAGGTTCTGGTCGCGGAAGACCAGGGCCTTGTGCTCCAGGAGCGCCGCGTTGATCTCGGCGAACACGGCCGGGTCGAGCTCGCCGGAGAGGTCCACGCCGAGGATCTCGGCGCCGATGTGCCCGCCGATCCGGCGGATGTCGAAGGCGGTACCGGTGGTCATGGGATGGGTCCTTTCGTGCGTCAGGGCAGCGGAGGCCGGAAGTAGGAGGTCAGGAGGCGGGGGCCGGGGCGGCGTTGTCGGGGCGGGCGAGCCCGTAGTGCTCGCGCAGGGTGCGGCCGGTGTACTCGGTGCGGAACAGCCCCCGCCGCTGGAGGATCGGCACCACATGGTCGACGAAGTCCTCCAGGCCGCCCGGCAGCAGCGGCGGCATGACGTTGAAGCCGTCGGCGGCGCCCTGGGTGAACCACTCCTCGAGCTGGTCGGCGACCTGCTCGGGGGTGCCCGCGAACACCCGGTGACCCCGGCCGGCGCCGAGCCGGGCGATCAGCTCCCGCAGGGTGAGCCCGTCCCGCCGGGCGAGTTCGGCGACGAGGGTGAAGCGGGACTTGTTGCCGTTGATGTCCCGTTCCTCGGGCAGCTCGGGCAGCGGACCGTCCAGCGGCAGCCCGGTCAGGTCGACGCCGAGCATCCCGGACAGCTGGGCCAGCCCGTACTCGGGGACCTGCAGGTCGGTGAGCTCCTGCTCCAGGGCCCGCGCCTCGGCCTCGGTGGAGCCCAGCACGGGCGCGATGCCGGGGAGGATCAGCAGCTGGTCCTCGGTGCGTCCGTAGCGGGCGAGCCGGGACTTGAGGTCCTTGTAGAACGCCTGGCCGTCGGCGAGCGTCTGCTGAGCGGTGAAGACCGCCTCCGCGTACTGGGCCGCGAACTCCTTGCCGTCCTCCGAGGAACCGGCCTGCACCAGCAGCGGGTGGCCCTGCGGCGGGCGGGGCACATTGAGCGGCCCCTCCACCCCGAAGTACTCACCGCGATGGTTGATCGCCCGCACCCGGTCGGTGTCGGCGTAGATCCCGCGCTCCCGGTCGAGCACGATCGCGTCGTCGGCCCAGCTGTCCCACAGCCGGGTGGCGACCTCGACGAACTCGCGGGCCCGCTCGTAGCGCAGCCGGTGCTCGAGGTGCTCGTCCTGCCCGAAGTTGCGGGCCTCGGCCACGGTCCCCGAGGTGACGATGTTCCAGCCGGCCCGGCCGCCGCTGAGATGGTCCAGGGAGGCGAACTTGCGCGCCACGTGGAACGGTTCGTTGAAGGTGGTGGAGACGGTGGCGATCAGGCCGACGCGTTCGGTGACGGCCGCCAGGGCGGACAGCAGGGTGAGCGGCTCGAAGCCGCCGAGGGCGTTGTGCCGCACCTTGTTGAACAGGGCGAGCCCGTCGGCCAGGAACACCGAGTCCAGCAGGCCGCGTTCGGCGGTACGCGCCAGATGCTGGAAGTAGCGGAGATCGGTGACGCGCTCGGGCTGGGTTCCGGGATGCCGCCAGGCGGCGTCGTGGTGGCCTGCGTTCATCAGGAACGCGTTCAGATGCAGTTGACGGGGGCGGGACGTGGTCATGGGGTTCCTCGGAAGAGCCGACGGGACGACAAGGTGAGGTGTGTGGGGGGCAGGCGATGGGAGGGTGCAGCTCAGCCGGCGAGCGGGATCCGCCAGGAGCTGAGCCGGCGCTCCACGGCCACCAGGAGCTGGTTGAACGCCACGCCGATGACGGAGATCGTCACGATGCCCGCGTACATCTGCGGGATGGCGAAGTTGAACTGCGAGGCGTTGATGAGATAGCCGAGGCCCGCCTTGGCGCCGATCATCTCGGCGGCGACCAGCACCAGGATGGACACCGCGCCCGCCAGCCGGATGCCGGTGAACATCACCGGCACCGACGACGGCAGGATCACCTTCTGGAACAGCCGGGGAGCGGACAGGTCCATCGACTTGGCCAGCTTCAGCAGGGTCGGATCGACATTGCGGACGGCGCTGATGGTGTTCAGCAGGATCGGCCAGGTGCAGGCGTACACCACGATGGAGATCTTCGACGTCTCGCCGATGCCCAGGAGCAGCACGAACACCGGCAGCAGGGCCAGTGCGGCGGTGTTGCGGAACACCTCGAGCAGCGGGTTGAGCAGGTCGGCCACCGGCCGGTACCAGCCGATCAGCAGGCCGAGCGGCACCGCGATCAGCACCGCCAGGCCGAATCCGCTGAACGAACGGGCCAGGCTGGCACGGGTGTTGTCGAGCAGCTGCCCGTCACCGGCCAGCTCCCACCAGGCGCGGGCCACCTCGGTGAACGGCGGCAGGAAGGTGCGGTCCACCAGGCCCAGCCGGGGCGCGGTCTCCCACAGCACCAGCAGGGCGAGCACGGCGGCCGACTTGGCCGCCGCGTGCAGCAGCAGAAACGGCAGCCGCCGCAGGGCGCCGAGCAGACGGCCGGACCGGGTGGCGCCGGGACGGGCGGGAGCCTTCGCCGGCCGGCCCGCTGCGGTGTGCTGACCGGCCGACCCGGAGGCCGCGGCGGCGGGCTCTTGCGCGGATGCGGCTTGCCGGGTCTCCTCGGGGGCCGTACCGGTCGTCGTGGGGCTCATACGGAAACCTCCTCCTTCTCCAGCTGCTGGGCCCTGGCCACCTCGTCGTGCAGCAGCGACCAGATCTCGTGCCGGTGGCGGGCGAACTCGGGACTGGAGCGCAGGTCGTCCGTGTCGGTGCGGGTGCCGAGCTCCACCCGCACGATCTGCTTGATGCGGCCCGGCCGGGAGGTCAGCACCGCGACGCGCTGCCCCAGGTAGACGGCCTCGTCGATGCCGTGGGTGATGAACACGACGGTCTTGCCGGTGCGCTGCCAGATGCGCAGCAGCTCGTCCTGCAGGGACTCGCGGGTCTGTGCGTCCAGCGCCGCGAACGGTTCGTCCATCAGCAGCACGTCCGGGTCGTAGGCGAGGCTGCGGGCGATCGCCACCCGCTGGCGCATACCGCCGGACAGCTCGTGCGGATGGCGGTCCTCGAACCCGGCCAGACCCACCAGATCCAGGAACTCCCGTGCGCGTCCGGCGCGTTCGCGGCGCGGCACGCCGGTGGCCTCCAGGCCGAACTCCACATTGCCCTGGGCCGTGCGCCACGGCAGCAGCGCGTACTGCTGGAACACGATGCCCCGGTCGAGGCCGGGACCGGTGACGGGCCTGCCGTCCAGCAGGATCCGCCCGCCGTCCGGCTCGGTGAGGCCACCCAGCAGGTCGAGCAGGGTGGACTTGCCGCAGCCGCTCGGCCCGACCAGGACGGTGAACTCCCCGGCGGCGATCTCCAGATCGATGCCGTCGAGGGCGGTCAGCCGTGTGGCCCGCGCGGGCGATCCGGCGTCGCGGCCCCGGCGCTTGACCCTGAAGTCCTTGCGCACCCGCTCCAGTACGAGCTTGGGCACGGCGGACGACGTCGATGCGGTCACGGTGTCAGCTCCCACTCGTCGAGGCGGAGGGCGCGCTGCCCCGGCCGGCCTTGTTGAAGTCGTTGGTGTACAGCTCGGACAGGGAGACCTGGTCCTTCTTGATGTCGCCGCGATCGCCCAGCCAGTCGATCCACAGCCGCAGTTCCTTGCCGGCGATCCGGCCGTCCGGGGTGGCGACGCCGAAGGAGCGCCAGTACTTCAGCGCGGCGGTGTCCTCGTTGCGGCGCCGCCGCTTGACGATGCCGGTCATCCGGTCGATGACCTCGTCGCGGGGTGTGGCGCGCGACCAGGCGAGGGCCCGCCCGACCCCGGTGACGAAGGTGCGGACCGTGTCGGGGTTCTGCTGCAGGAACCGGTTGGTCATCACATAGGTGCCGGCGCTGAACGAGCCGAGCAGCTGGGTGTCCGTGAACAGCGGGCGTATGCCGCCCCGTTCCCGCGCCTTGTCGCGGAGCATTCCGCCGAGCACCGCCACCTCGATCTGCTTCTGCCGCAGCGCCTGCTCGGTGTTGACCGGGGGCACCACCAGCGGCTCCACCTTGCCGGCCTCGGCCGCGCTGAGCCCCTTGCGCCGCAGATAGATGTCGAGCAGTGCCTCCGCGTGGCCGCCGAGGGTGTTCATCCCGACCTTCTTGCCGAACAGGTCACGAGGCGAGCGGATGGGACTGTCCTCGAGGACGTAGAAGCCCTGATAGGCCTCATCGTCGGACCCGTAATAGCTGATGACGGCCTTGATGGGGGCATTGTTCGCGGCGAGTTTGACCACCGCTCCGTTGAACGCCCCGCCGAAGTCGACCTGACCGGTGGCGGCGGACTGGATGTCCTGCGGCCCGCTGATCGTGTTGCCGACCCACTCCAGCTTCACGTCCTCCAGATAACCCAGGTCCGCGGCGAGTTCGGCGGGGGTCACCTGGCCCGCCCAGCCCTGGTATCTGAGCGTTTTCGTCTGGCCCTTGCCGGAGGGGGCACCGGTGGCGGCACCGCAGCTCACGGACACCGCCGAAAGGCCGAGCAGGGTGAGGAACTGGCGTCTGGTCGATGCCGTCGTGGCCATGTGAAAGGGTCCTTGTCGAGAGCGTCAGAAGGGCCGGGAAACCGCCCGGAATTACTGCGTGGAACGAGCGAGTGGAAGGAGGCAATTCCTGCTCGCAGTCACGAGAGAACCAGCGGCTCCGAGGCCCGGTCAACGCCTCGGGGACGGACGTCGCACACTCTCAACACCCCGACATGCGAACGAAGTACGCCGTTCACACAACAGCTCAAGGGAAACGAAGTGCGCTGTTCGCAAACGACGTCGGAGAGGGGAAGAAGAGCAAGTAACGCGGCGTCAGACGGGAAGGGAGAAAGGCGGGTAGGCGCCATTGAGGAAATAGTCCCCGACATCGCGGAGCCGGTCGGCGGCCGGCTCATAGAGCGTGTGCGTGCGGGCATTGCGCCAGAACCGGTCGAACCCCAGCCGCGCCGACATCGCGCGGGCGCCGACGACATCGAGAGCGCGGGCCGTGCACTCCTGCGCGGCCCTGGCCGCGGCGGCCTCCGCCATGCCCACCAGGACGGAGGTCTCCGCGTACTCGCCGTAGCTCAGCTCCTCGCCGCGCGCCAGCGCCTGCCGCACGGACTCCAGTGCCTGACCGGCGAGCGCGGCGGCGGAACGGGTGAGCACCGTCAGCTCGCCGTAGACGGTCAGCGCGCGCGGGTCGTCCAGCGCGCGCTCCGGACAGCCGGGCTCCCACGAGGAGCCGCCCGTCCGGCGGTACTCGCGGGCCTCGGCCAGCACCCCCTCCGCGAGCCCCAGCCGCAGCTGCACCGACAGCAGCCGGCCGACCGGCGAGACCAGCGCGGCCAGCGGCGGCATCTCGTCCTCGTCGGCCGACAGCGAGCCCAGGATGTCGTCGTCCGCCACGGGCACGGCGTCGAACTCGACGCTCCCGCCGCCCGCGAGACGCTGCCCGAAGGTGTCGGCGTCCCCGCCGACCACCACACCGTCGGACACCGGATCGACCACCACGGCCAGCGGCTCGCCGGTGTCGGGGCGGACCGCCCGCACGGCGAGGACGTCGGCGACCAGCACGCCGGTGGTGTAGCTCTGCCGGCCGTCCAGCACATGGCCGCCCGCCCTCTTCGTCAGCGTCGGCGGTGCCGCCTGGTGGGCGAACCCCCCGCCCCAGCACCACTCCAGCGCCGCCGACCGCGACAGCAGCCGGGTGGCACGCACCGGGTCGGTGAGGAACCGGGTGCTGAACGACAGGAAGTAGTGGCCGGCGAGCAGTTGACCGATCGCGCCGTCGGCTGCGGCGATCTCCCGCACCACCGCGCAGGCCGTGGCCCACTGTGCACCGCCGCCGTCCGGTGCGGCCGGTGCGAGCAGGGTGAGCAGCCCCGCCTCGCGCAGCCGTGAGACCTCGTCGAACGGAACCTTGCCCGCCTGTTCCCGGGCGGCGGCGTCCGTGGCCAGATCGTCCGCCGTCTCACGGGCCACCCGCAGCCAGTGCTCCCGGCTCGGCCCGGCCCGGTCCATGTCCGGCACGGCGACGGTCGGCCCAGGGGGTATGCCCATGGAGGTGGTCTCCTCTGAAGTCGGCCGGTCCTCATCGTGCGCAGCGGTGCCGACCGGGGTCAACACTTCCCTAGTAAATCGATAGGAAAAGTAGGGAGGCGGGGTCCAGCTGGAGGGCTGATCGGGTGATATGCCCGGTGTGCGACGCCGCCGATTCGCGCGGGGGCGCCGATCACGCTAGAGTCGATCTCGGCCCCACGGGAGCAACACCCTTGAGGGGGCCGCGCGTTGGTGGTCCAAGGAAAGACGCCTCGCTTCCCGCGAGGAGATGCAGGTGCAAGGCCTGCCCAGCGCTCCGAGGGG
>NZ_BAAAIZ010000075.1:0-16859 GCF_039526425.1 Streptomyces thermospinosisporus | reverse complement strand
CCCGACACCTACGCACACCAGCCCACCCGACGTGCAGTTTTCACGATGCACACCGCCCAGTGAAGTATTCGACAACTGCCTCACCAACCTCGACGCCGCCTTCAAGCAGGCTTGCAGCGATGCCTGGAACGCCACACCCGTCACCGCCGCCGCCGAGATGAACCTGGGCGGCTTCGGGGTGGGGAACCAACAGCACATCGTCACCACGATGGAGCGCGCCCTTGGCTACCGCTTCGGGCTCCGACGCCTGATCCCTGCGTTCGTCCTCCGACGCATCTTCAGGCGGCTCCAGCTGCTTCCTTAGTGGCTGGGCGCAGCTCGCGCCGTACGCCTGTGATGCACCGACCCACACGGGTGGATCGGCGTGGGGTCCCAGTCTCAGGCGTCGATGCGGGCGACCTTACGGCCGACCTTGAGGTACAGCTCGGCGCCGTCGAGCGCCCCGACCTCGCTCACGACCGCGTCGAGCGTCTGCTGAGCAGAAGCCTCCGTGAGCTGCGTGATCTGCTGGTCTCCGTCTGACTCGCGGATGAGGCGGAGACCGTTCTGCTGGGCCACGCGGCGCACGGCGGAGATGCTGGGCGCGAAGTGCAGCGTGCGGCTGATCAGTGCCCCGAGCGTGTCCTCGGCGTGGTCCTTCAGGGAGACGACGGGGAGGTTCTGGGTGTCCCCGAAGGAGCGCTTGGAGAAGCGCGCCGTGAACTCCGCGCGGGCGGCGGCAACAGCGTCCAGACCGTGGAGAGCGGCCACCACGTCGCCGGCGAGGATGCGTTTGACCGCCATCGGGTGCGCGGTTCCCTCCTCCAGGCGCTTGGTGACCACGCGGATCTCGTCGTCCGTCCACTCGGTGAGCAGCTGAAGGCACGGCTCGGTCAGGTGGTCGGGGATGGACATCAGCCGGCCGTAGACCTCGTCCGGCGAGGCCGTCAGGCCCACGTAGTTGCCCTTGCTCTTGCTCATCTTGGTGCCCGTGCCGTCGGTGCCCTCGATGAGCGGGGTGGTGATGACGACCTCGGGGGTCTGGTCCGAGATCTCCGTGACCTTGCGGCACATCTGGAGGTTCAGCAGCTGGTCCACGCCGCCGAGTTCGACGTCGGCGTCGATGGCCACCGAGTCCCACGCCATGACGACGGAGTAGACGAACTCGGCGACGGACAGCCCGTGGCCCTCGGCGAGCCGGGTGCGGAAGTCCTCGCGTTGGAGCGACATGGAGACCGGCACCCGGGCGAGGACTCCGACGAGCTCCGGCAGGGTGACCTTGTTCAGCCACTCGCCGTTGAAGCGCAGGTCGGCACGCTCGAAGTCGATGAACGGCGTGACCTGCTGCTGGTAGCCGCTCAGGTTGCGGGCGATGTCCTCGTCGGTGAGGGGCGGTCGCTCCGAGGAGCGTCCCGACGGGTCGCCGATCTTGGCCGTGACGTCGCCGATGATGAACACGACGTGGTGGCCCATCCGCTGGAACCGGCTGGCGATGATGATCGGCACCGCGTGGCCGAGGTGTACATCAGGCGACGTCGGGTCGATGCCGTACTTGACGACGAACGGACGTCCCGGCGCCTGCGCGGCTTCGATCTTCTCGGCGAGCACCGCGGCCGAGGGAATCAGGTGATTCCCGCGTCCCTCGACCAGGGCGGCCTGCTCCTGGGGGGAGAGGTCGGAGAGGTCCAGAGTGCGCCGTGCTGTTGTCTCGCTGAGCAACTGCGCGACCGTATAGTCCGCACCCAGGTCCGCTCCATCGAGGATGTGCATGACACGGGTGACGGACTCACTCAAACGGCGCATGGCGCCTATACGCTCCTGCGTCGGACAACTGGCCTAATACGTATGGGATTTGAAGGGGCGATTCTATTGATCAGGAACTCCGTTCGCATCCTTGTTACGGCGCCGTCAGGGGTGGGAGTGCTCGGATAGCCCCCGGGTTACGCCGATTCGACGGCCTTGCTCACGGCATGGCTGACGCGATCACGGAGCGCGTCAGCGGAGACGTATGAGAGTGCCTCAGCCAGCGAATCGAGTGCGGAGGCGAACTGGCTCTCCTGCTGGCGCAGATGCGCGTCGAGGAAGGGGACCACAGCACCCGTGGCGTCGCGGCGGGCCTGCCGTGCGTACAGCACGGTGAGGGAGAAGGCCCAGCAGGCGTGCAGGAAGCCGTATACGGGACGAGGAGTTCCCCGCCAGGGGGAGAAGAAGGTGACGTCGGCGGGGAGGCTCACGTCGTACGCGGCCAAGGCGTCGTTGAGCCAGTTGTGGGCGGCCTCGTGGATCAGGTCGCGGGCCAGGACCTCGGGGTGGGCGGTGTAGTCGGTGAAGACGGTGTCCGGGAGGCGGGTGAGGGCCCAGCTGTGGAGGGTCTCGTCGAGTCGGCGACGGTTGAGCAGGCAGATGACGGGGGCGTGCTGGGTGAGCAGGGTCCCGAAGCCGTGCTCGGTCGCGGAGGCGATGGCGGCATGAACGAGGCCAAGGGCCTCGGGCGGGGCGGGGCTGGTGTCGGGGCCGACGAGGTAGTACGCGGTTTCGGAGATCTCCGAGCGGAGCAGGTCCGCGGTGCGCGGGTTGAGCACGATGTGCGGGCCGGCCGACAGGCGGGTCAGGTCTCGCACCGTCGTACGGCGGTACCAGGCGAGGCGGTCCGCGTCCCGGGCGCGCGCCGCGTGTTCGGCGCCTTCGAGCAGGTGGTGGGCCACGGCGGAGTCGAGGGCGGACGAGCCGAGGCGGTTGCCGAGTACGGATGCGATACGGCTGGTCCGTAGACGCTGGTGTTCGGCGATGCCACCAAGGGCGACCAGGGCTTCCGGGGAGAGAGCGCTCATCTGGGGCTCCGGGGGTGGAACGGGGCCGGACCGCGGGCCCGGCCCCGTGGCGGGTCAGGACTCGGTGGTGGGCTCAGCGGCGTCGTGCTGCACCGTGGTGGCCAGCCAGGTCTCGGTGGCCGCGTTGGAGGTGTGCGCGGTGGTGCGCACGGTGTCGCTGTCGCGCAGGGTCGCGACTGCCTCCAGGAACTCGTCGAACGTCTTGTCTTCTGCCACTGCTCGCTCTCTCCTCTGGTCGGGGCCGTGGGTTGGGGAGGGTGGCTGCGGGGCGGGCCGCGGGGGCCGGTCATGGCGGCGAAGCCTCCTACTCGGAGACGAAGAGCGTGAGGAACTTGCGAACACGGCCGGCGCGGACAGGTTCGGTGCCATGGACGAGCTGGCTGCCGAAGACCACGAGCGTGCCGGGAGCGGGTGCCACGCTCCATCGAGTGCGGGGCATGGTGCGGAACCAGGGGGAGGACATGTCCGTCCCGTCGTGTGCGAAGGGCATCCCCGGGGCGTAACCCGATCCGGCCGGTGCCTCGTCGGCGGACCAGACAGCGTCGCTGCCGGTGGTCTCCACGTAGAACGCCCCGCCGGTGTTCTGGATGTCCGTGAGCGTGACCGTCGCGGCGGCGATCTGGCGGGGACGGGTGAGGGGATCGGGGGCGATACCGTCGGCATGTGCGGTGATGTACTGGCCAGCGCCGTATTCGAGGTAGATCCACGGCCGGTGGCCGGTGACCGACGGCAGCGTGCGCGTGATCGCGGCCATGTGGAGCTTCAGGGCCTGGTCGAGGAGGGTGGTCGCCTCGTATGGGATGTCGGTCATCTCGATCCGGCCGGCCGGCTCGTAGACGTCCTGCGCCTCGGCGGGGGAGTGACCGGGGATCTCGTGGATGGTGGTGCGGCGGGCCGTGCCGTACCGGTCGCGCCGGAGGGGGCCGAGCGTGTCGTCCATGACGAGGTTGAGTCGCTCGATCTCGTCCGGCTTGAGGAAGCCCTCCACAGTACGGATGGACAGAGTCTCGGCGATGTGGATCATTGCTCGCCTCCGCACGCGCAGGGGCTGGAGGGCGGGACAGAGGCGGCTTCGGCCAGGGCCACCGTGAGTACGTGCACCGCTTGGGCGAGGTTCTCGAAGTACTCGGCTGACGTGGTGCCGGCAGCGGGCACGAGATGGAGGTCGAGCGTCGGATAGATCCGGCCGGTGGTGCGGCACGTGAGTTCGCTGCGACCGAGGACCAGCGAATACGCCCCGGGCAGGGAGGACTCGGCTCGGCTGGCGGCACGGCACAGGCGGACCGCTGTACGCGCGTACTCGGCGCGGTCGCGCGGCAGGATGCCGACCGAGAGGAACCGGGGCTCGTCTCCGGGGAGGTCGGCGTAGGCGTGGCCCTGGCAGCTGTCATAGGTGACGGTGTTCCAGCCTGAGGTGAGCACGTCGACGACCGGGCGGATGCCGGGCTCGATGCCTCGTACCACTGGGGATGGTGGGGGTCGAGATCGTCTGCCTCGTGCACGCCGGGGAGGCCGACCGTGTTGATGTTCCCGTTGGCGCTGACCTGGAGACGCGCGGGCGAGCGGGGAACAGTGGGGTCGTCCCAGCGGGCCAGGAAGGCGGAGACGTGGTGCATGTTGTTGGGGCGGACGGGGCGCCAGCGCAACCGGGAACATGAGGCACCGGGCGGGAGGTCCGGTTGGGTGAGGAGGGCGGAGACGCCGTCGATCAGGCGTATGCGGTGATCGCAGTACGCGTCCTCGTCGCCCGCGGCGGCGAAGCGGAGGCGGACCGCCGGGCAGCCCGCGCCGCAGGTGTCGCGGTAGTCGCAGGTCGTGCACTTCGTGACCAGGGAGCGTGCCTGCTGAAGCAAGCGAGAGCCGCCCTGGGCACTGGCCACGTCCGCCTCGGTGTGGACGTCGCCGAGGGAGGCGAGGCCGGCCTGCGGCCAGGGCAGCTCGTCACAGCTTCCCAGGCGGTCGTCGGGATAGAGGGTGAGGACGTGGTCGCACTTCAGGTCGGAGAAGTGACAGGAACGGGTTTGTAGACCCCTGAGGCGGCGGATGACGGAGACGACGGGCTCCAGCTTGACGCGGCGGAAGAGGCCGTCGGCGACCCAGTGGTGGGCGGCCTCCAGCACGAAGTCGGCGTACTGACGAGGTGTGACGGCCCAGGCCGGGCCGGTGGGGCCGATGGCCCGTCGCTGGAGTGCCCGGCTGGTCGGCGTACGGGATCCGGCCACCGTGGTCGACCGGGTGACCGCGGCGTCGAAGCACGGCACCAGGCTGACCGTCGTCACGGCGGGGAAGGAGGCGAGGTGCTCCATGACCTCGGAGGCCCGGCCGAGGACGTAGGGGGTGACGGCGCAGATGACGCCGACGCGGCGTTCCCGACGGCCGAGGAGTTCCAGGGCTTCGACCACTCGGGGGTACGTGGGGCGGCCGTCGTAACCCACGCGCCACGAGTTCCCGAGCGCGTCCCCGTCGAGGGAGATGCCGATCTCCAGCTCCGGACAGTGCCGCTCGAACAGGTCCAACCAGGCGTCGTCGAGCTGGAGGCCGTTGGTCTGGAGGCTCACGCGGATGACGCTCGGCTGTGCGGCGAGCGCGTCCAGGATCTCCGCGATCCGTTCCCGGCCGGCGGTCAGGGGCTCCCCGCCGTGGAGTTCGACGCTGAGCGGACGCCCGGAGAAGATCGAACCGAGGCGGTGGACCTGTGCGGCGCTGATCCGGGCGCCGCCCGGTGACTCCTTGCGCTTCTCGAAGCAGTACAGACAGTCGATGTCGCAGGTCTCCCCGCGGAGCTTGAGGATGACGGAGACGGCCGTGTCCGGCCCGGTGTTCGACAGCGGGGCGTAGAGACTCTCCAGGTCGACGGGGGCGGTGCGGGTGACGGGCATCAGAGGACTCCTGAGGAGGAGAGGCGCGGTCTACGCGCCATCGGTGGAGACCGTGGACAGCCACCCGAGAAGCTGTCCGCCGGTGATGGGGATGTGGACGTCGCCGCGGCGAAGGAACCACCCGTCGGCGTACCGCTGGGGTAGCCAGCCGGCGTCGGGGGCAGCCAGGTTGGGAGGCTTCTGCAGCGGGTCGTCGACGGGCCAGCAGTCCAGGAGCGCTCTGGCCACGCGTCGCTGAACCGGACGGAACCACTCCCACGTCTCCGCGCGGGCCGGGTGGATCGGCGGACCGAACGGAGCGTCGGCAAGCAGCGGCAGCCACTTGTCGCCCAGGACCGGATGGCCGGCCGCCGCGCACTCGAGCGCGGTGAGGCAGATCTCCAGCTTCCGGCACACGACGCCGGCCGATTCGACCAGGCCGTCCTCGACGAGGCCGGTCAGGTCCTCGGCGAGACTCGCCGCGACCTCGGCCTGGTCGGCGACCGCCCAGCGTCGGTAGCCCTGGCGCTCCCCGGGATCGAGCACCGGATCCCAACGTCCGGAGCCGTACGAGAGAGCGGTGCGCAGACACATGAGGTCGTGCATCGAGGCCCGTACCCGGCGGAACGATCCGAGGTCGTCGCGGCGGACGTCGAAGAAGCGGAGCAGATGACGGAGTTCCTCCGCCCGCTGCGGCGCCGCCGACTGGAGGTCGACACGGACGCCGTCCACGATGCGCGACTCCCATGCCGGAGGGTCGCCGTCCACGATGCCGCGCAGGTCGATGTCGCTGGCCGCGTGGGCGAAGCCGCAGGCGAGCGCTCCCTCCAGCCAGACCTCACGAGCCAGGCCGGAGACGAGAAGTTCCCGGGCGACTCTGTCAGCGATCTCCCGCCGCAGCTGTGCCGATGGGTTCACCGGTGGCCTCCTTCGATCAGGATCTTGTCGTCGGCGGTGATCTCCCTGAGGAGATCAATGGCCCATCGGTCGAGCGCGCCGCGCACGTCCGCCCGTTGGGCGCCGATGTGGGGCGATGCCAGGAGGTTGAGCGGCGTCTTGGAGCCAGTGAGGAGCGGCAGGTGCTCCCGCTCGACCGGATCGAGGGCGAGGCCCGAGAGCCTCCCGTCCGCCAGTGCCCGCAGGCAGGCGGTGACGTCGAGGGTCTCCAGACGCCCTGCGCAGATCAGCAGAGGGCGCTGCGGAGCGACGCGTGCGAGGAAGTCCTCGCCGATGAGATGCTCGGTCGTGGGGCGCAGCGGCAGAGCGATCACGTGCACCTGCGACTGCTCCATGAGCGCTGTCTGCGACAGCTCACGTAAACCGGGAGGGTTCGACGGCCACGTGGCGAAGGCCGTGCGGTCAACGTAGGGAGCGAGGGCCCACTCGGCGGCCAGCCCCACCGGACCCGCGCCCCAGACGCCCGCGGCGAGGGTGCCGAGTGAGATACCCATGCACGCCGCCTTCTCGTGGCGGCCGAGCATGAGCGCGTGCTGCCCCAAGGGGATCCGCCGGGCCAGGGCGAGGGCAGCGGCGAGGACCCACTCTCCCACGGCGCCCGCGCCAGCCTCGGCGTTGCGGTGCAGCGTGATGACACGGCGTTGGAGGGCGCTTACGTCGATGTGGTCGATGCCGGAGCCGGTCCGTACGACGTGCCGCAGGCGGGGCAGTGCGTCGAGCTCCCGCTCGCCGAGTCGGACGCCGGAACGCAGGACGACCACGGCCGTGTCGGAGGGCAGGGGCGAGTTCAGGTCCAGTAAGTCGTGCACGAGAACGCCGGGCAGCGCGCGGCGGATCGCACCCGCATCCGCCGCTCCGCGCACCACGAGGACTGCGCTCATCCGAGGGTCCTCGGCTTCTCGTACCGGCCGAACGCGAGATCACCATCGCCGACGACGACGGTCACGGGCGACGACTCGCCGAAGTACGCGTCGCAGGCGCGCTTCACCCCCGGGAGCCCGTCCCAGGCCCGTGGATTGACCGCCGTGTCCGCATAGTCGTCGACGAGCAGCACCCCCGTCGGCATCAGGCGGGTGACGCAGTGCGTGAGTCCCGTGAGGGTCGAGTCGTAGAAGTCGCCGTCCAGGTAGGCGAACGCGATCTCGTCGGGCAGCTCCTTGGGAAGGGTCTCGTCGAACCATCCCGGGTGGATGACCGGCGTCGGCCTGCCCCAGGCCGCGTGCGTGGCTCGCACGTCGTCCGGGGATGACCGGAGCTCGCCCGCCGCCAGATGGTCCGAGTCCTCGGCGCCGGGCGCGGGCATGCCCTGGAAGGAGTCGTAGACGTGGATCTCGCGGTCGCGGTCGCCCAGCGAGTCGAGCACGCTACGGATCCAGAGGGCCATCGCGCCCCTGTAGCAGCCGAGTTCCACCACGGCACCCGGCACGCCGCGGACGGTCAGGTTGGCCAGCTCGTCGGCGATCACCCGGAGCCGGTCGGCACAGACCGTTCCGGAGTGCTCCCGCAGCAGCCACTCCCGCAGATCCTTCAACGTCGGATCCATGAAGGTCACCACCTGTCCACGAAGGGGTCGGCGAGTTCCCCGCTCAACGCCGCCGACAGCGGGCGGTTGATCCGGGGCAGCAGGTACACGTCGCCCAGACGTTCCAGCGGAACCCACTCGAAGCCCACCTGGATGGGATCCGGCGGTTCCGACATACGCGGCTCGGCATCGTCCACCTGCTCCGCGAGGAAGTTGAACTGAACCTTCTGTACGTCCCCGAACTCGCCCTGCCACGACTCGGGGACGTACTCGACGACGCACAGCAGACGCCGGGCCACGACCTGCAGGCCGGTCTCCTGCGCGACCTTGCGGTTCACGGCCTGGTGCAGGTCCTCGCCGACCTGGGCCTTGCCGCCCGGGAGGTTGTAGTGGAACCCGGCCTCGTCGTCGTACGACAGCAGCAGGACGGCGCCGTCGCGCACGATCGCCGCCTTCACGGAGACACTGATCCGAGGCAGTTCGGGCGTCAGAGGCACGACAGCGCCTCCGGCTCGCCGACGCGCATCAGGTCGCCGACCTCCGCCAGAGACCCCGCGACGGTGGAGCGGAAGCTCCCTCCGCGCCGGAACTGACGGGCGGCGGTGCGCATACCCGCGAGGGCGGCACGGCTGAGCTGGTTCGCGTATATGCAGAGGCGGAAGCCGGCCTCGCCGAGCTCGGCGGCGCTCAGGTCGGGGAACGCCGTGGGCACGCTGACCAGCGGCACGCCGTGGTTCCACGCACGTCCGATGGCCCGAGCCTGATCACCGGTCGCGTCCTTGGAGTGGATGAGGATCGCATCCGCTCCGGCCTCGGCGTACGCCTCGGCGCGGGCGATCGCCGCGGGCATGTCCTCGTCGGCGATCAGGGCCTCGGTGCGGGCCACGACCACGAGGCCGTCACCGGCGAGCTTCCGTATGCGCCCCACCTGCTCGCACAGCAGGTCCCGGTCGGCGAGGCTCTGGGCACGGTGGGCCGCGAAGCTGTTGCACTTGGGGTACGCGCTGTCCTCGACACACACTGCCGCGGCTCCGGCGCGCATCAGGTCGTACGCGAACCGCTCCGCCGTGCGCCCCGAGCCGCCCGCGTTGTCGATGTCCACGATGACGGGCAGCTCGGTGACACGGCCGAGCGAGGCGACCACGTCGGACAGGTCCCGGGGGCCCAGGACGTTGGCGTCCGGCAGCCCGGAGGCCGCGGACACCTCCAGACCGCTCACCCACAGGGCGTCGAAGCCCGCCTCCGCCGCGACGTGCGCGGCGAGTGCGTTTACCGCACCGATCGCCAGGAGCGGGTGCTTCCGCTCGCTGTCGTCGAGGGTCTCACGCAGACGCGTCGCCTTCGTGTCGTCAGCCATGGGTCTCTCCTCCTTCCGCGTGGGCGGCGAGCGACGGCACCAGCTGCCGTTCGCGCAGTACGTCCCAGGCGGCGAGCAGCACCTCGGACCGGGGCCGGCGGGCGTCCAGGCGGACCACGTCGCCGAGGAGCGGGAACGCGTCGGGCTTCGTGACCACGGCCTCGTAGGTCTCGCGAACCCGGCTCTGGACGTCGTGCACGTCCCAGTCGGCCCGGACGGCGTCACCTTGGCGGGCCTGCGCCCGGCTCATCGAGGCGTCGGTCTCCAGGTCCAGGACGAGCGTGAGATCGGGGGCCACGGTGAGGTGCGCGGCCAGCGTCTCGTACGTCTCCGACGCCCTCATGCCGTGCTTTACGGCGAAGAAGGCCAGCTCGCTGAGCAGCCAGCGATCCGCGATCACGGGCCGGGCCGGTCGCTGGGGGAGCACGAGGCGATCCAGCGTGGCCCGCTTGTCCGCCGCGATCGCGGACAGGTAGGCGTCACGGTTCCCGGCGTTCGGCTGGTACTTGCCCGTGACGATGGCGGCGGCCTGGTCGGCGGCGAGGAAGTTGGTGGTGAGCACGCACAGCGGGGTGACTCCGTAGAGCCCCTCCCAGAGCCGGAACAGGCCCTTGCGCAGCGTCGTCTTGCCGGTGCCGTCGAGCCCCTCGATGACGATGAACGGATAGCGGTGGTTCATTCGACCTGCCCCGCCCCCGTGCCGCCGGCGTACTTGGTGAAGCGGCCCCGCCAGCGGGCCGTGGTGGACACCAGGTCCACCAGCCGCAGCTCCGCCAACTCGTCGATGAGGCGGGGTAGGTCGGGCTCGTCGCAGATGCCGGCCTCGATGGCCCGGCAGTACGCGGCGCGGAGGGCCGGGTCGTCGACGGAGTTACGCAGCGCTGCCTCCAGCACCCGCGTGGCCATGCCGTGGGCCACGACGCTGACCGCGGTGCCCAGGGCCTGCTCATGGAGCGGGCCCGGGTGCGGCTCCAGCGTGATGTGGTGCACCCCGCGGTGGCGGATGACCGCGAAGAAGCCCACCCACCAACCGGCGGCGGCGCTGACGGCGGTCACGGCGTCGGACCAGGCCGCCCCGGGCTGCTCCGCGAGGAGGCTCTGGGCAGCGGTGTCGGCGGCGCGGTGAAGCGCCCCGCGCGGGTTCCGCGACTCCGCCCCGTGCCGCTGAGGCAGCTCCCACCAGAAGCCGAGCCCGGCGTCCTCCAGCAGCGCCATCGCGGACTCGTCGCCTGCCGGCAGCGGAGATGGGCGTTGGGCCAGCACGGAGACATCGGCGCTCGGCACGTCCGGCAGCGCCTTCTCCTCGGCGACCGCAGCCCGCCATTCGTCGAGATGGAGATGAAGACGCTGGGTCAGCAGCCCGTCCGCCAGCGTCTGCCAGGCATGGGCGAGAGGCGGCGAACCGGGGGGCCGGGGTGGCAGGGTCAAGGAGGTCACAGGTCGGATCCTCACGTCCGGGGAGTCGCGGCACGCGGCTCCGGTCGGCGGTGCTCCACCACGATGGCCGCCACGAAGGCCCACGCCTATGAGTGTTTATGAGCCCCATCAGCGGAACGTGTCCGGGTGATCGCAGAGCGAGGGACAATGCCGACCATGGTCGACAGCGGACAGCGGCGGTGTACGCGCTGCGGTGCCCTTCTCAGTCGCTTCAACGCCGGCACACGATGCGCCTCGTGCCAGGACGGGCCGGCCGCCCGACGGGCCGACCCGGCCTTCTGGCGTGATCCGACGGTCCGGCGAGCGGTGGCCGCATGGGAACTCGGCACCGTCGTCAAGCTGTTCAGGAAGCACACGGGCCTCTCCCAGGCCGGCGTGGCGCGGATGGTCAGCATCGACCAGGCCGAGGTCAGCAGACTGGAGCGAGGGCTCAAACAGATCCGCGACCGACGGCAGTTCGTCCAGTGGACCGATGCGCTGGGAGTCCCGGAGGAACTGCTCGGGCTCCTGCCCACGGCCGATCCGCACACCCCGGGCTCCACGGGACGACAGGGAACGGGGGACACCGGAGCCCGTGGGTACGCGGCGCTGCCCGAAGGGCCGGGCCAGCTTCTGTTACCCGCCGGCCGGTCCGTCTCGACGACGGCGCTTCCTGTACTGACCCTTCCCGCGGCCTCCTTCCTCGGGGACAGCCTGAGACTCGACTCCCGCCCGGAGCTGGATGCCTGGCGCACCATGCCGATGCGCGCGCTCGTCGTCGCGAACCGCACGGTGGACGGGGCGGTCCGACAGTTCGTCACCGACGCCCGACCGAGCGGCGTACGCGCCACCGCCTCCGACCCGGTCGACATCCCCGCCGCGTACGAACTGGATGATCTGACCTACGGCATCCTGTGGGCCGTGTCTGGTTTCGAGGTGGCACTCCTCGGCGATGACGAAGTCCTGTACAACTCGCTAGCGTCGCTCACCGCTTCCCCAGGCTCACTTCTCGCCTCCGACCACGGTCTGACCGAAGTCTCCCGGATGCTGATCGGCTCGGAGACCGCGGCCCGGTACATCCTGGGCCACCGTGACCACCTGGGCGACGCACCCGTCTTCTGGACCAGGGAACAGCGCGGTGAGGAAGCCGCCACCTGGCTGTTCTTCCGGCACAAGTACCAGTACCTGGAACGAATGGCGCCCAGGCGTCCGGGTTGTACGAGAGGCCGGGGGTTCTGCGTCCCCGAGTCTGCTGTCGCCTCCTCGCCTGCGTACGAGCGCGTTCTGCTCTTCCTCGCCATCGCGCTCATGGAGTCCTTCGGCATCCGCACCTGGGTGACCGACGACGGAGGCTTCGCTCACACCGACGGTTTCGCCCTCTCCCCGGGGCGCCGGGCCGTCATCGCCACATGGGTACGGACCGAGGGGGCCTCCCACCTCGCGGTCACCGCGCGGCCGGGAGCCCTGCGGACGTTCGCCGATGTGACGGGCCACGTCAGCCACCACTCGGCCACGGCGGCCGAACAGGCCGGACAGCGCTTGGCGGCGACCGCGGAGTACCTCGGCCTCGACGCCTCCTGGCTCGGGCGACGGTGCGCACAGTTGTCGGCGGCCGGTACGGAGCGGCTGGCCCGGCCACGCAGCCGGTTGCTCGGCCTCGAAGGGCTGGAGGCCGCCTGCCGGTTCGTGGCCGAGCAGCTGGTGATCATTCCGCGTACCCGGACGGCGCCGACCCGATAGCCTGCGTGAACCACTCGTGAGGCCGCGCTCGGCGGCGTCCGGACAGGGGAGCAGGGGATATGACGGAGTCGGTCAGGAACGTGGCGGTCTTCTCCCTCGGCGGCACGATCGCCATGACCACGGATCCCGCCACCGGAGGCGTCGTACCCGCGCTCTCGGCCCACGAACTCCTCGCCGCAGTGCCCGCCCTGGCCACGAGCGGCGTCGGCCTCAAGGTGCGGGACTTCCGACGTCTGCCCGGCGCCTCCCTGACCTTCGAGGACCTCACCGCACTGTCGGCCGCGATCGCGGCGGAGTTGGATGCCGGTGACGTCGATGGTGTCGTCATCACGCAGGGCACTGACACCATCGAGGAGACGGCCTTCCTCCTCGATCTCTACCACGGCCACGAGCAGCCAGTCGTCGTCACCGGCGCTATGCGCAACCCCACCCTGCCCGGCGCCGACGGCCCGGCCAACCTCCACGCCGCCGTCCTGACCGCCGCCGATCCCGGACTCAGCGGCGCCGGCTGCCTCGTCGTTCTCGGCGACGAGGTCCACTCGGCCCGGACCGTCCGTAAGTCCCACACCACCAGTCCCGCCGCCTTCACCTCACCGGCATGCGGCCCGATCGCGCGGGTCGCGGAGAACCGGGTGCGGATGGTCGGCGGCCTGCCTCGCCGCCGACCGCTCGTCGGCGCCCCCACTCGCGAGGCGCGCGTCGGGCTCTACACCGTCACCCTCGGCGACGACGGCACTCTGCTCGATTTGTGGGACGGCAACTGCGACGGACTCGTGGTCGCGGCCTTCGGCGTCGGCCACGTCCCGGAGCGCCTCGTCGAAGGGCTCACCAAGCTCGCGTCCCGCATCCCCGTGGTCCTCGCCTCCCGCATCGGCAACGGGCCCGTCCTGTCCGACACGTACGGCTTCCCCGGCTCCGAGAAGGACCTCCTCGGACGAGGGCTCATCGGCGCCGGAGACCTCGGCCCCTACCAGGCGCGGCTCCTCCTGCACGCCCTGCTCGCCCAGGGCGCCGACGGAGCGACGGTCCGCGAGATCTTCACCACCGCCTCCGCCCGCTGATCCCACCTCATCAGGAGACACCCGCACATGCGTGCTCACGAGCTGACCGTCGGCCGTACCTTTGGCGTCACCTTCGACCACGGGGAGGACTTCTTCGAGGCGTTGTCCACCTTCTGCCGTGACAACGGCGTACGGCAGGGCTACATCCCCTCGTTCATCGGAGCCTTCGCGGAGGCCGAGATCGTGGGTGCCTGCGAGAAGCTCGCGGACCCGGATGCACCGGTCTGGGCGAAGACGTACGTCACCAATGTCGAGGCGTTCGGCGCTGGCACCCTCGCCCACGACCCGGCCACCGGCGGGATACTCCCGCACATCCACGTCTCCGCCGGCCTTAAGGCCCAGTCGGCCGACGGCAGGACGAGCCACCTCCTCAGTGCCAAGGTCCAGTTCCTCAGCGAGCTGATGGTCGTGGAGGTCACGTCGCCCACGATGACCCGGCCCCGGAACCCCGACCTCTACGACGTTCCGCTGCTCACGTTCGGCTGACCGGAAGGAGTCGGCGAAGCCAGGGGTGGTCGGGCGCGATCACGTTGATCGCGTTCGCCAGCCAGGCGCGTGCCGGAGCGTCGAGCAGCGGCAGCACAGCTTCGAAGTCGGTCTCGTCTTTGTCCCGGGTCGCCTTGGCCTTGTAGAAGAGCTGGACCTCGGGCGCGAGATACGGGATGCCCGTCTCGCTCGTCCGCCCGAGTCGGTTGATCGGGAGCCGGATCTCCGGGGTGCGCCGCGAGACCCACTGGGTGCCCTCGGCCTCGTCCAGCATGAGCTGCACGGACCAGGGCGCATTCGGAGTGCGGCGGCACCAGATGTCGTGGAGCGGCGGCCGAAGGATCTCTCTAGGACGCCACGGTCGAAGCTGTCCCTGGCCGGGCGGGTCCGCCACGTACAGGTCCCAGTCGGCCAGCAGTTGACGCACGAGGGCCTGGTCGCGCCGGAGGACGAGGACGTCGAGATCGCCGTGTGCGCGCAGCTCGCGGCCGACCGCGAGTTCGATCGCGTAGCCACCGGCGATCCACCACGGGAAGTCCGCCTTGGCGAAGACCTCGGCCACATCTTCGGGACGTTCCGGTACCCAGCGTCCCAACACGTCAGCACTCACCCGCCCATACTCCCAGTGACCGGGCGGGCGGAAACGAAGGCCGGCGGCGGGTCGCCGGTCTCGCTGGAGCGCCATGTCGCTCGCTCGCCCCGCGCTCATAAACGCCCATGAGCATCAGGGCCACCAGCGGCCATCGTTGAGCGCGTGACTCGCGACCGGCCTCGTGGCCAGTGCTTGAGCCACGATCCTCCCGGGGCCGCACGCCCGGAGCCGGTGCTTCTTGCGGCCGTACGCCTCTCAGCGGTGTACCTGCCGCGCTTCCGCGACCACGTCGCAGCCCCGGGAGACGGCCACCGACATCACCCACAGGAGGTCCGCCGCCCGATGATCAGCGCGCCGTCCGCCGCTCTCGGCCTCGTGTACCGCTGGACCGACCACACCATCAACCCGACCGGCGAAGCCCGCACGGTTCTGCGACGTGTCCTCAAGGACCTGGGCCTGCCAGGAGACGTCATCAGCGACGGAGTCCTGGCCGTCTCGGAGCTCGTGGCGAACGCGCACGAGCACGCGCGCGGCCCGTACGAGGTGTACCTGAGCCGGGCTGCCGGAAGGTACATCTGTGAGATCCACGACGGGGATCCTGTCGTCCCCGCGGACCTCTACCTGGCTGCCGCGCCCTCGCGGGAAGCCGCCACGCCGGAGAACGGAAGTGGACTGCTCACTGAGAGCGGACGGGGCCTGCGCATTGTGAACGAGTTGGCTCAGGGGCAGTGGGGGTTCCACGTGACGGACTGCGGGACCAAAGCCGCCTGGGTCGTGCTGGCCACGGCTTCGGGGTCAGTGGCAACTCGCGGCAGCCAGACCTGATGGAGCGAGCTGCGCCGGCCACATCCGCGCCGCCTACGGCTCAGAAAGCAGCTTGACCCCTACGCTGCGGCGTTCGCGACCTTGGGCTTGGGCACATCGACATGGCCCATGGCTCGGTCGATCGTGATCTCGATGACCACACGTTCCGGGTCCGGAGCCGGCGTTCGCCCGTACCGCTTTCCGTAGCGCGCCACAGCATCGTCCACGGTGATCGCGTCCGTGCGTACTTCGGCCGTGCCCTCCAGCGTCGCCCAGCGTCCTCCGTCCACTTGGCATACGGCGACCCGCGCCTTACCGGGGAGCGCTGCCTGGATGTTGGCGACTTTCCTGCTTGATTTGCGAGTGATAACCCGAGCGATACCGGCATCGGCGTCCACGGTGACCCCGACGGGCACGACATGTGGGCGGGCGTCCGGCCGAAGTGTGGTCAGAGTGCACAGGTGGTACTCATTCCAGAACTCCAGGTAGTCGGTTCCCTTGCGGCGTATCTCGGCATGCATGACCGGAAGCCTAATCGCGACTGATGTCCCGACTGTCCGAGAGTGGCCATGGCCACACTCTGTCATTCGCCGCTTGAGCCGGAGGGTTTGGCGCGAGATGAGTCAATTCGGGATATTCGCTCGAGCGGAAAGAATCTCGGATCGGTAACGAAGCTGACGCCTTTCGCGGTGCTTGGCGTGGTCACGTCGTTCGTGAGAACTGCCAGTTCAAAAGCATGATCCATAGTTAGGTGTGGGGATTTGGTGCGATTTGGTGGGCCAGTGTTGCGGCGACTCGATGGGCGATTTCCAGCCGCGGGCTTCACGTAGTGTCCGATGAGTTCCAATGCCTGCCCGGGGAACCTTGCGTCGTGTCATTGCTCGTTCGCGTCAGTGACTTCGTCGTCAGAGGAGTCTTGGGCGCGCAACCGTGTGGTCCACGCCACCAGGTCGTTCGCGGCCTGGATCGATGTACTGCCCTCGATGCCTGAGATCACTTTCGGCTGCGCCATGCAGCGGGACTGGACATGGTCGAAACGGGCGGGCGGCCTCGCCCGGCTTCTTGTCGGAGCAATCCACGGCCGATGCGAAGGGGACTACTCATGTGGCCGGGAAGAACTGACCGCGACGCGACAGAACACAAGGTGCCTGAGCAGGGCGGAGTGAGCCGTCGGCGCTTGGGGCGGTGGCGTACCGCTCAGAGGGCGTTAAGTCCGTTTCTGGTAGCGGCCGCGTCCGGGCTGGGTGAGGAAGCCC